>CAZHSJ010000250.1:0-3570 GCA_964535225.1 Uncultured Candidatus Berkiella sp.
TGATACAATCCCGCCAATCTTTTTCTCATGGTAATTGTTGTTATGCTTACAAGCCTTTTGAACTTTACCAGAAAAACCCTTGCTACTATTGGAAATTTCATAGCACCCACACCAGCAGCACAAAAAGCGGCTTTAAAAGCGCTTTCGGTTAATTTTGACACAACCACGCTTATCCCCAATGAAATAAAACCAGAAAGTTATGCCAAATGGGTTGAAGCCTACTTAAAAGAAATGCCGCCTTTAAGCGTCGTCTTATGGTTAAAAAACAATCATTTGCAACTTTCTTACAACCGACAAGATCAGATAACACATCATGCCTTGCCTGCTTTTCATCTTGATCAGCAAACCAAACTTATTCAGCGTGAACATAAAAATGTAAGCTTAAATGACGTGCTGTCTACTTTAGCCGAGCCTGTCGATGCACTTAGTTTAGTGGATGCACAAAGACTGCCAGAGGTTAAATTTAAAGTTCAATTAGCCTTAAAATTTATTTCACCTGAGCTGATTTCCCATGTAAAAACAGATACACAACGTTCTTTGCATAATCTTGAAAGTAGCACCAACTGTTCTATTTGTATGGATGAGTATAACAACGATAACCCACCTTTTTTGGTGGAAAGAACCGCCAGCGTTTATCATGCACCGTGTCTTGAAGAATATAGAAGCAACCAACGTCATGGTGCTTTGCGCGATCCTAAAACCAATACTTTAATAGCGCATCATGCCGATGAAACCCGTCTCGATAGCATAGGTATTACCGATTTAGCCTATTTATGCGCGGTTGAAGACAGCAAAGCCTTACAAAAAAACTATAAAGCACTTACAAAAATGTTTGATGCGCTGCTTGAAGAAAATAGATCATTACAGACACAAATAGAGGCTCACCGTCAGGTCGCCCAGGATCCGCCTGCAGCACCAATTGCACACGCCGGGCAACGGGAGGAAAGTAAAGTAAGTAGAAAAAGAACGAGAAAGCGATAGAAGGGCGCCTGGCACATAGACTTAGCCCGATATCTTCCGTCTTACAACTGAAACCCCATCATACGTTTAGGCAAACGAGGCCTTGCATGGGCCTCGATGTAGTCCATAATGAGCGTTACAATATCCACCCCCGTGATGTATTCAATTTCAGACAGCCCTGGGGAGGCGTTAATATCGATAACACATGGCCCATGGTGTGTTCTTAATAAATTCACTTTGGCAAGTTTTAAGCCTAATACACGGGCCGCTTTCACGGCTAATTTCTTTTCTTGTGACAATAATTCTATCTTTCTGCCACCTTTAGATAAAGCACCGCTTAAATCATGCTCACGGTGAATTTTTTCCATGGAGGCAACGACTTTATTGCCAAGGATAATACAATGAAGATCTTTGCTACCATGCTCTTTAATATATTCCTGGGCAATAAAATTTGCTTTTAATCCGCGGAATGCTTGAATAACCGCCTCTGCTGCTTTATTGGTTTCGGCTAACACCACCCCCTTGCCTTGTGGGCCATCTAGCAACTTAATCACCAATGGTGCGCCCCCCACAATTTTAATCATATCGTTGGTATCGCCAGGATAATGCGCAAATGCGGTTGTTGGCATTGCAATTCCCGCACGGCCTAATAATTGATGTGTAAGCAAGCGATCACGTGAATGCGAAATGGCTGCTGAACTATTAACACAAAAAGTGCCTAGCGACTCAAACTGACGCAAAATGGCAACGCCATAGTATGTTACCGCTGGGCTAAACCTGGGGATAATGGTGTCAAAGCGGTGTAAGGGTTTTCCCTGATAATGAATGGTGGGCTTATTTGAACTAATATCCACATAGCAACGCGTGGCCGTGATCACTTCTATCTGATGCCCACGACTTTGAGCAACGGTAATAAGCCTTTCTTTTGTGTAAGTGCTTTTGGTGCTACTTAATAAACAAATTTTTAACGATTTTTTTCGCTTTTTTGGCGAAATATGATCATAAACAGAAGGCTTTGCTGTGCCTAACAAAAACGACTTTTCAGGCACTATCACTAATTTATTCTGCATGGCTGAGCGACCAACCAGCAGGCGATAGGTCATGGTTTCTCTATCGGTTAAGGTAATTTCAATGGGCCACTTCTTTTTGCCAAATTGCGCCATGGTTTTAATAACATAACGCAATTCTGAAGTGCCATTAGAGCTAATAATTTCCCGCTCATCAACCAAATGCGCTTTACAATAAATTTCTATTTCAGGCCGACCAGGAATAGGATGAATGCCAAAGTGAACCAGCGTTTCACCATTTTCAATAATTTTTTCAACCATGAACGCATGCAAGGCAGAGGTTTTTGCGCCTGTGTCTACTTTGGCGCGAATTGCCGGTATTTTAAGCTCGGGGAGGGCTATCCATTCTTCCCAACCAATTTCTTGTGTCATATGCTTTCCATATTGAATTGATATATCGTTGCCTGTATTCCCCTCACCCGTCTGCCTTAGCTAACGCTGCGGCAGACGGCCTCTCCCCACAGGGGCGAGGTGATAAGATCTCTTTACTCTACTTCCCTTCTCCCCTTTGGGGAGAAGGTGCTCGCAGGGCGGATGAGGGGGAAAACATCTAAAATAGTTTACCAACTAAACAAATAAAAATTCTTCCTAGTCATCCAATAATAGTGGTAATAACCACTTAAATACAGCGCTATACCTGCGTCAAGGTATGTCGTAAAGCCCGCGCCTTGGTCAGTGTTTCTTCATACTCTTCCAAGGGTGAGGAATCCACCGTAATGGCACCCCCCGTTTGAAAGCAGAGCTTTTCTTTGTTCATCACGAAGGTGCGAATAGTAATAGAGAGATCCATATCCCCATTAAAGCCAACATACCCTATGCTGCCACAATAAGGACCTCTTAATGTAGGTTCAATTTGCGCAATAATTTCCATTGACCGAATTTTCGGCGCGCCTGTAATAGAGCCGCCTGGAAATGTGGCTTTTAGTAAATCAACGGCTGTTTTTTCTGCTTGCAACTCCCCTTCTACAACAGACACTAAATGATGCACCGTCGCAAAAGACTCCAAACCACACAGTTGTGGTACCTTAATGGTATGGGGCATACAAACCCGTGATATATCATTGCGCATCAGATCAACAATCATCACATTTTCAGCCCAATCTTTTTCGCTTTTTAACAATTCATCCGCATTGGCTTTGTCAATAACGGGATCGTGATGACGCGTTCTGGTTCCTTTAATGGGTCTTGCCTCCACGTGGCCCTGATGTAATTTTAAAAACCGCTCAGGCGATGCCGAGGCAATAACCCATTCCTTGTATTGCATAAAGGCCGCAAAAGGCGCCGCATTTTTTTCCCGTAATTTACGATACAGCATGAAAGGATCAATGTCGTTGCGATCGCAAGAAAAACGTTGTGATATGTTGGCTTCAAAAATATCCCCTGCCCGAATATATTCAATCACCTGTGCAACAGCTTTTTCGTAATTTTCTTGCGTAAAAGTAGAGCTAATGTCTGACTCTTTGATTGAAAATGAACGAAGCGGCGGTAAAACTTGATCAAAATAACCTAACACCCAGGTTAGGCGATCCACTGCGCGCTGTTT
>CAZHSJ010000251.1:0-3551 GCA_964535225.1 Uncultured Candidatus Berkiella sp.
GGCAAGAACCCGAGTTGGACCAGTTATGAAAAACTGCGCGTTGTTATTGAGAAAAAAATGTTCTCCAACACAGAAGATCTGTTACCTGTTATTTCATTTAACGCAAAAGCCTCTGTGGATGAAAAGAAAAAACATCAAGAATTTGTTGACCGTATGGTAGACAAAGGATACACCGCGAAACAAGTACGTTTATTGTGTGAGTGGTACTTACGTGTTCGTAAGTCTTCATAGGAGTATACGTTGGCACGTTTTATTGATAGGCGACCTAATGGGCGTCATAAAAGTGCGGTTAACCGCCAACGCTTCATGCGTCGATTTAAAAAACAGATTCAAGATGCCGTTCGTCAAGCCATCTCTGGTCGATCTATTAAAGAAGTAGAAGAGTGCGGCGAAAAAATTACTATTCCAGCCAAAGATATTTCTGAACCCTCCTTTTCTTATGGGTATGGTGGGGTGCGTGATATTATTTTACCCGGAAATAAAGATTTTGTGCCTGGAGATTTAATAAAACGGCCACAAAAAGGTCAAGGAACAGGCGGATCGCAAGCGAGTAATGCCAATGAGCAAGGCGTAGATGACTTTGTATTTGAGATCTCAAAAGAAGAGTTTTTAGAGATCTTCTTTGAAGATTTAGCCTTGCCAAATTTAGTAAAAACCCAAGTTGCCAAAATCCCTTCTTTTAAGATGGTTCGCGCTGGTTTTACCATGGAGGGTACGCCTGCGAATATTAATATTGTTCGTTCTGTCAAAAATGCGATGGGCAGAAGAATTGCGCTAGGGGCAGGGAAAAAAGCCAAAGTTGCAGAACTTGAAAATGAACTTGCCTTATTACTCAAAAATGAACCCAATTCAGAAAGAATAAAAGAAATAGAAGAAGAAATGGCACAGTTAAAAGCTAAAATTGAAAAGATCCCTTTTATTGATCCTTTTGATTTAAAATACAATTATCGCGTAAAGCAGCCTATGCCAACTACGCAAGCGGTCATGTTTTGCCTGATGGATGTTTCAGGCTCTATGGATGAAGCCAAAAAGGACATTGCAAAACGATTTTTTATCTTATTATACTTGTTTTTAACGCGAACCTACGAAAATGTGGAAGTGGTTTTTATACGTCATCACACTTCTGCAAAAGAAGTTAATGAAGAAGAATTTTTCTACTCCAGAGAAACAGGTGGCACCGTCGTATCCAGCGCTTTAGAACTCATGAATGATGTCATGCAAACACGCTACCCTACCTCGGATTGGAATATCTACGCAGCCCAAGCCTCTGATGGCGATAATTGGAATAATGATTCTCCTCGATGCCGTGATATATTAGTCAACAATATATTACCTTTTGTACAGTATTTTGCCTATGTAGAGATAATGCCAAGACACCATCAAAGCTTATGGGAAGCCTATCTTAGCGTTAAGGAACAATGTCCCCAATTTGCGATGCAAAACATTGAGGATGTAAAAGATATTTATCCTGTCTTTAGAGAGCTATTTAAGCGTCAAGAACAAACCGGAGGCTCCTAAGGATATACTATGGCTAAAAATAAAATTATCTCTAGTTCCTCGGAATGGACACATGAACTCCTTGATGCTTATGACAAAGAAATAAAACGCATTGCAGAATTTTACAATCTCGACACCTACCCCAATCAGGTAGAAATTATTAATTCTGAGCAGATGCTAGATGCGTATTCCTCCATAGGCATGCCCTTAGGCTATAGTCACTGGTCTTTTGGAAAGCAATTTTTAAATGTAGAAAAAAGCTACAAACGTGGCTATATGGGTTTGGCTTATGAGCTTGTTATTAATTCAAACCCTTGTATCTCTTATTTGATGGAAGAAAACACTCTCGCCATGCAAGCACTTGTTATAGCGCATGCTTGTTATGGACATAACTCCTTTTTTAAAGGGAATTATTTATTTAAAACCTGGACAAGTCCCGACTCTATTATTGATTATCTCTTATTTGCTAAAAACTATGTTGCAGAATGTGAGGAATTGTATGGCATTGATGCGGTAGAAGAAATTCTAGATGCTTGTCATGCCCTCATGAACCATGGTGTTGATAGATATAAGCGACCCAATAAAATTTCGTTACAAGAAGAAAAACAACGTCAAGCAAAACGTGCTGAATATTTGCAAACGCTCGTAAATGAATTGTGGCGTACCTTGCCTGCTGCCAAATCAAAAGATGCTAAAGAAGATGAAAAGCGCTTTCCTGAGGAGCCGCAAGAAAATATTTTATACTTTATTGAGAAACATGCGCCCCTTTTAGAAAGCTGGCAGCGAGAATTAGTTCGTATTGTGCGAAAAATGGCACAATATTTTTACCCACAAAGACAAACTAAAGTCATGAATGAAGGGTGGGCAACCTTTTGGCATTACACGATTATTAATCACTTATTTGAAGAAGGGTTGGTGAATGATGATTTTATGATGGAATTTTTACATAATCATACAAATGTTATTTATCAACCCCCTTATGACAGTCCTTATTATTCTGGGCTTAATCCTTACACCTTAGGCTTTAGCATGTTTATGGATATTAAGCGGATCTGTGAAGAACCAACTGAAGAAGACAAAAGATGGTTCCCAGATATTGCCGATAGTGACTGGGTTACTACTTTAGATTTTGCGATGCGTAATTTTAAAGATGAAAGCTTTATCGCACAATTTTTGTCACCTAAATTAATGCGCGATCTAAAATTATTTAACATTGTGGATGATGACAATCGTGAAGATTTGGAAGTGATTGCGATTCATGATGATGATGGCTACAAAAAAATTCGGCAAGTGCTTAGCGAGAACTATAATATTGGTAATCAAGAGCCAGATATCCAAGTGTTTAATGTCGATAAACGTGGTGATAGATCGCTCACCTTGCGCTATACCCAACGAAATCGTCGGCCCTTGGGAGAGCATTCTCAAGAAGTATTAAAGCACCTTTATACCCTGTGGGGTTTCCCTATTAAACTGGAAACGCTAAACAGTGAGGGGCAAACTCAATTGCTTTATCAATGCCCGCCTAAAACTGCGGATGACGCTAAATCGACCTAACCTTCCCCCTTGAAAAATTATACAGTTAACATACTATTTATGTTGACTGCTTCATCTTCAAACCGTAGAATCTTATCCCCAATTACCTCAGAAAGAAGTGTTATGTTAGACGAAATCAAAAACCTGCTCTCGTTATACCTTCTTATTCCCCTTGTTGCTGTTGTTGGCTTAGCTTTTTCTCTACGATTCCGATTTGTGCAATGCACACATATGCTAAAAGCCTGGAAATTTTTTATGGGCGATAGAGATCCTTCAGGAGAGCGCACCAGCTCCTTTAGCGCTGTTTCTGCCGTGCTTGGGGGCAATTTAGGGACAGGGAATATTTCAGGCATTGCGGTAGCACTCACCATGGGCGGCCCAGGTGCTTTATTTTGGATGTGGGTGATGGCAACCTTAGGCGCCATATTAAAATTTGTAGGTTGCACTTTAGGTATTTTGTTTAGGCAAAAAAATGAACAGGGCGAAAACGTTGGCGGCCCAATGTATTTCCTATCCAAAGG
>CAZHSJ010000252.1:0-3492 GCA_964535225.1 Uncultured Candidatus Berkiella sp.
GTTAATTTACCCGGATCAGATATAAGTTCATTAATTCTTTGACTATAAGCTTTTAGAATTTCATTACGCTCTTTTGAATTATGCTCTAAACCAAATACCTGCGATAGGTGACCTAAAGCCTCATGAGCTTGCGCCAAGGGCAACATAGGTTCAGCGTTTATTTTAGTAACTAAATATTGCACAACATCATTTTTAGTGTAATTCGGAAAATTATAACCAAATGCTTTTTTATCGCCTCGTAATTCTGCTAATCCTTGCAATACGGCATTTACCGTCGCATTTTCTAAATCTTTAATTTTCCACGGACGATATTTGTGTTGCACATCGATTAAATCGTTGAAAAGATCATTAAAAGGTTTTAGTGCATTTTCAGAAGTAACGGTAGCGGTTGCATCTGATTGGTGCTTAGCTTTTACCGAAGTCACTGCTTTTTGAATATCAATCTTCCCTTGATGCTTTGCTTGTTCATCAATCGCAACAAAAATATGCGTAAATAAATCTCTTTGGAAAGGCGTGAGTTTCTGAACAAAAGAAACTTCAGTCATGTGTCGCTTTAATTCCGCAATGACTCTATCGTTACTGATTTTATGTATTAGAAGTGGGAGCAGTTTTTCGTCCGTCGCTTTATAGGCTGTATTATCCTTATTTTTTAATTCCTGAATTAACTTTAAATATTTGCGAGAGCATTTAGAGAAATCAAGCCTATTCACAAATGATTTTAATTGCTCATCAGAATAATTGAATTGGCCCGCTTCTGTTTTAGCAGCTGCGCCATCAGATAATAGGGAGAGAATTTCTGCAAACCGTTCTTCTGTTGGGTTTTTGTCGAATTTATTCGCAAGATCATCAATCTCAGACTCATAAACCCTTTTATTGATCTGGCTACCCATTTCCTTGCAAGACATTAATGCCTGGTTAACTTGCGCCTTAACCTCACCTTGGGCATATTTCCCCAACTCTTTTAAAAGCATTACATATCTTGGAGGGCGTTGTACCCCCGTGATAAAATCAGCAAAATTTATTCCAATTTTATTAAATAAATCTTGAATTTTCTTTTCATCACCATCCTTCATTTTTCTAACTATTTTCTCATAAAGCACGGTGTACTCAACATAGTGATCAGCTGATTTTTTTATTGCCAAGGCCCATTTATCTGGCGAGGCGCTATCAAATTCCTCTCTAATGTTGCGTTGTTCTTTATAGAGGGTATTAAGCGATTGCACTAAGGACCGTATCTCCCCTTCAGAAAACCCATATTGTTTGAATTGGCTCTTAAGTGGTTGAAATTTTTCCAAAACTGCATCAGGGTTGTTTTTACTGATTGCACTTAAATAGGAATCTTCTGTCGCTAATAACTCCTGATAAACACGTGCGCCAGACTCTTTTCGAGAAATTTCAGCATCTGAATCAGTGGAAAGTTTTTCAAACCCTAAGTCTTTTATTACCCGCTTAATATTTTCTTTCTTATAATCAAGGCCAATATTAACATGTTTTTTAACGATACATTCTTTTAGCACTTCGAAATTCTCTAGATTAGCCAACATGGCTTTAATTTTTTCTAAAGCGGCTTGCGCTTCATCCTTTGCCAAGGAATTTGGGTTATTCGCTATTTGCTGCAAGCGCTTTACAATAGTTGAAATAACATTTGCGCTAACCGCAATAGCCTTTTCTTTATCTTCATTAAAAGAGCTAACTGCTAAAACGATAGATGCTTGAAAATCAGGTGTTATTAACTTGTCTGGCAAGCCCTTACCAACGCGCCACTTCTTCGTTCCTCTTAGATAAGTTAAATCATTAATTTCACTCTTAAACTGCGTTATTGCCTTTGCATAAAACTTACTATATTGCGGGTTTTTTTCGCCTTTCATTTTTACTTCAAGCTCTGCAACCTTATTATTCAAATAGTTTATTTTTTGAGCGATATCATCTTTAGGCATATTGTCTAAAAAGTACTCATTTACTATCTTGCCCACAAGCTTAACTTTTTCAGAAGACGCACTTGGCATTTTATCTAACAAATTAAGAATGTCGGCAAGTGTTTTATCCTTTTCATCTGGAGTTAACGCTTCACTTAACGTTCTTTCTAACGATTGTAATTGATAAAATTTTGGCTGTTGGTGAACCACTTGAATATTATTAAATAATTCTTTATATTTCTTTTCAAAGTCACTAAGGGATGCTTCTTCAGCTTTGTAGCTTGACAAACTTCTCTTCAAACGTGCGATTTTACTTTCCTCTGGAGATTTTTCGGCAGCTTTGTCTTTATTTTGATTCATGATAACTTTGTGTTTTTGTATTTCATTAAAAGCATCAAGCACTGGCTTATGAAATGCTTTTATTTGATCTGCTTTGTCTTTTACATCTTCAAATTTACTATTAGAAAGCTCTTCTAACTTCTTAATCAACTGAGTAATAGATCCCTCTGTAATATTAAGCGAGGCATCATCAAATGCTTTATCCTGAAGTTCAAGATAGTTGGCAACCAATTTATCAAACTCATCTGCAAAGGTATTTAAAAATGCTTGTTCTTGCTCTCTTATTTCTGAAATTTTTTCTAAAATTTCAAAACTGCACATTTTTTCTGCAAAATCACTGATCTGTGGGTTTTCATGAACCAAATACGGATAAATATTTTTAGCTTTTTCGTCAAGGCCTTTAGAAGTGTCTTTCATTAATTTATCAATAGCAACAAAACTATCGATAGTTTTTAACGCGTTTTTAGCCTCCTCTGATTTGCTACTTAGGGCATGACAGCCTTTGTATAAGCTCTCAAGGTTAGTACTTATATCTTTTAGTATTGCTTCATTGGGTTGAGATTGTGCTTTTAATTGCGCACGATCCATAAGGAGTGATTGATAATCATTTACAACTTCATTAAGCCGCCTTATCGCTATTTCGGTAATGTTATTAATAAAATCACTTGCAAACTCTTCACGAATAGTCTCTAAGTAGTCCTGTGCTGCTTTTTTAACTGCAGGATTACTTGATTTTAATTTACTATTTGCTTCATTTTCTGCAGTTGTTAAGTCTAAGACGGATTTATAAATTTTTTCAATGGGTGCCGTTTCTAATTCTACATCATCATAGTCAGCTTTTAGCGACATAAAATTTGCTTGCAAGGTGGAAAATTTATCAATAATATCTAAATCGCTAGTAATATTTTTTAAATGCGCTAACATTGATGGCTCAGTCACATTTGATTTAAAAGTATTAAATCTTTCTCTCATCGTTGCACGAACTGTTTTAGCTGCTGAAAAATAATCAAGTTGAAAAGCATCATCATACGAACTCAACGCCATCAACGTATTAACTTCATGGCCTACAGGCTCTATATTCTTTACTACAGCATCGCACTGAGCTTTCACCTTACCTTGGTAAAGGCCATGTTCTTTTGCGCTATCAACGAGCGACCTTAAAAAAACATTCACATTTGAACCAGGAATTTTATCTGCAAGCGTTACATTTGCATATAAGGGTAGTACTACTTCTAAC
>CAZHSJ010000253.1:0-3451 GCA_964535225.1 Uncultured Candidatus Berkiella sp.
CTATGATGCGTTGAAGGTAAAAGCCACTGTTTCTGATTTTATTGAGGATATGGCAAAAGCCTATGCCTGGGCTGATATTGTGATTTGCCGAAGTGGCGCCTTAACGGTTTCAGAATTAGCGAATGTGGGCGTTTGCAGTATCTTGATCCCCTTTCCCTTTGCGGTTGATGATCATCAAACCTACAATGCCAAATATTTAAGTGACGCCAAAGCGGCTTTTTTGTTACCCCAATCTGAATTGTCTGAGCAAAGTCTTAAAAATTTACTCGAAGAATTAATTAATAACCCTGATAAACGTCTTAGCGTCGCGATGGCTTGTAAACAATTGGCAAAGCCCCATGCGACACAAGAGGTTGCCAAATACTGTTTAGAGGTTTGTTGTGATAAATAAAAACACTCAATTCACCATCCCCGAAATGCGTCGTATTAACACCATTCATTTTATTGGTATCGGTGGCGTTGGTATGGGCGGTATTGCCGAAGTATTGTTAACACAAGGCTATCGTATTACCGGATCGGATCCTTCCAGCAACGCGCTAACTGCACGTCTTAAAAGTTTAGGGGCACATATTACCCATCATCATGCCAAAGAAAATGTGATTGGCGCGGATGTGGTGGTGGTGTCAACTGCTGTTAAGGAAGACAATATTGAAATTATTACTGCCAAGGCAGCACGCATTCCGGTCGTGCAGCGCGCGGCGATGCTGGCAGAATTAATGCGTTTTCGCTATGGTATTGCAGTTGCTGGCGCTCATGGTAAAACCACAACCACCAGTTTAATTGCAAGCTTATTAGCGCAAGGTGGCCTAGATCCTACCTTTGTGATTGGTGGAAAGCTTAATAGCGTGGGAACAAACGCACGCTTGGGCGCAAGTCGTTATCTTGTTGCAGAAGCGGATGAAAGTGATGCTTCCTTTTTGCATCTTCATCCTATGGTGTCTGTGGTTACCAATATCGATAGAGATCATCTTGAGAGCTACGATTACGATTTTTCAAAACTGAAAGATACCTTTATACAATTTTTACATAACCTGCCTTTCTATGGATTCGCTGTTGTTTGTATGGATTGTCCTGTGGTGGAATCTTTATTGCCACAAATTGCGCGCCCCATTATCACTTACGGATTCCATGAACGCGCAGATTATCGCGCGGTGGATTACCAACAAGAGGGGATCAAAACGAGTTTTACAGTATATCGCCCGCATGGTGCCCCCTTAAGTGTGAGCTTAAATCTGCCAGGAAAGCATAACGTATTGAATGCGCTGGCAGCTATCGCTGTTGCGTTGGAAGAAGGGGTAAAAGAAGAGGCGATTGTTCAAGCGCTTGCTGAATTCGCCGGCATTGGCAGACGTTTTCATATTCATGGTGAATACTTGGCGCCACAAGGACATGCCTTGGTGATTGAAGACTATGGCCATCATCCTGAAGAAGTGCGTATGACTATCGAGGCGGCAAGAAGTGCATGGCCAGACAGAAGATTAGTGATGGCGTTTCAGCCACACCGTTATACCAGGACCAGTATGTTATTTGATGATTTTACCAGGGTACTCTCAGCCGTTGATGTTTTGATAATGACAGAAGTTTACAGCGCAGGTGAAGAGCCGATTGCCGGCGCAGATGGTAGAACGTTGTGCCGCTCTATTCGCCAACGAGGCGCAGTTGATCCCATTTTTATTCCTAATGTCAGTGATGTACGTCAAACGTTAGATAACGTCCTGCAATCCAACGATATACTATTATTACAAGGAGCAGGCAATATTGGCCAAGTGGCGCTTGAATTAGTTGGCTCAGGTGCACAAGGCGTTAATCAAGGTGCAAAAAAGGCGAGCTGATGTTACAAGAAAGTCTTGAGCCACAGGAAAATAAGCTGCCCTCTTTTGAGGATGAGCAGCGAAACTTCCCTTTAGCCGCATTAACGAGCTGGCATATTGGGGGAGTGGCCGAACGCTTTTACTTGCCTTCCTCAATAGAAAAGTTATCTGAATACATAATTTCTCTCCCGCCGCAAACACCCCTTACTTGGTTAGGATTGGGAAGTAATGTCTTAATTAAGGATGCAGGCATCAAGGGCGCGGTTATTTGTACCAGAAAGTGTCAGTCGCTCTATCAACTTGAAGATGGGGCATTCTATGTTCAAGCTGGCGTGACTTGTGCTAAATTTGCACGTTTTGCGACCAAATTGGGTTTTAGCGATGCCGCATTTTTTGCAGGGATCCCAGGGACGATGGGGGGCGCTTTAGCCATGAACGCAGGGGCTTTTGGGGGCGAGACATGGGAATGGGTTCAAAGCGTTACGCTGATGAGCGAACAAGGCCAGTGCGTTGAACGCACAGCCAGTGACTATGATATTGGATATCGGCATGTGCAAGCCAAAATTCCCTTGCCACAGGCTGCATTTGTGAGTGCTGTCTTACGTTTCCCTAAAGGAAATCAAGATGGCCTAATAAAAATTCGTGAGCTGTTAAAAAAGCGATCACTCACTCAACCGATTGGCACTTTTAATTGTGGCTCAGTCTATCGCAATCCTCCTGGAGATTTTGCGGCTAGACTTATAGAAGCTTGTGATCTAAAAGGGTATAGAGTGAATGGGGCGGTTATCTCTGAAAAGCACGCAAATTTTATCATTAACGATAATCATGCGAGCGCTCAAGATGTTCAGGCATTGATGGAAACCATCGAAGCAGCAGTGTGGGATAGATTTAAGATAAAACTCCATGCTGAAGTCAGAATTCTCGGATAAGGAAAAGCGTAAGTGTCCAATTTAATTCAAAATGCTCAAATTTATACGGAACTGCCCTTTGTCCGCACACCTCATGATTTGCACCCAACCGCCTTTGGTAAGGTTGCCGTTATTTACGGTGGCCGATCTTCTGAACGCGCCATCTCTTTGCAAAGTGGCGAAAACATTTTGAATTCGCTGCAAAATCAAGGCATTGATGCGCACGGATTGGATGTGGATGGGGATCTTGCAAAACGATTAGTTGAAGGAAAATATGACAGGGTCTTTATTGCGCTGCATGGTAAAGAAGGTGAAGATGGTGTTATTCAAGGCATGCTGCAAATGTTGGGGATCCCCTACACCGGCAGCGGCGTTGGCCCCTCTGCCTTAGCCATGGACAAAGCACGCGCTAAATTGGTGATGAATGGCCTTAAAATTCCAACGCCTATCTTTGGTGTGGCTAAAAATCCCAGTGTTGCCCATGACTTGGCTGAAAAAATTGGTTTTCCCGTTTCGATTAAGCCAGTTGCGGAAGGATCAAGCATTGGCGTCACCCGGGTGAGCAAAAAAGAAGACATCAACTTAGCCTTTGAAAAAGCAGCACACTATGGTGATGTGATTGTTGAAAAATGGATAGATGGTAAAGACTTTTTTGTGAGTATTTTAGGCAATAATGTTTTGCCTTCCGTTGAAGTGCGGATCCCGGGTGGATTTTACGACTATCACGCGAAA
>CAZHSJ010000254.1:0-3350 GCA_964535225.1 Uncultured Candidatus Berkiella sp.
CTTAAAATATTTGAGCCCCCCCGATTTTTTGAAGCCTTATTGCGCGGTAGAAGTTTTTTGGAGGCTCCTGATATTACTTCTCGAATTTGTGGTATTTGCCCTGTTGCCTATCAAATGAGTGCAGTAACTGCAATGGAAAATGCGCTATCTTTGTCTATTCCAGAAGAGATCCAGGCTTTTCGCCGTTTGTTGTATTGTGGCGAATGGATAGAAAGCCACAGTTTGCATGTGTACATGCTTCATGCACCGGATTTTTTAGGGTTTCAGGATGCCATTCAAATGTCAAAACAGTATCCTGAAATCATTAAAGAGGGGCTCTTTATAAAAAAATCGGGTAACGAAATCATAAAACTTCTGGGTGGAAGAGAAGTGCATCCGATTAATATTAAAGTGGGTGGATTTTACAAAATACCAGAAAAAAATCAACTGTTAAAGCTGAAGGAGACATTGCTAAAAGCAAGAGAGAAAGCCATTGGTTTGGTCGCTTGGCTAGGGACACTGGAATATCCAAAATTAGATAAACAATACGAATTTGTCTCTTTATCGCACCCAGCGGAATACCCTATGGCCAGAGGTCAGTTGATCTCAAGCCAAGGGCTCAGCATTCCTATAAATGAGTTTGATGATCACTTTGAAGAATTTCAAGTGAGCCATTCCAACGCCCTTCATTCCAGAATAAAAGGAAAGGGATCTTATTTTGTTGGTCCGATGGCGCGTTACAACTTAAACCGAGAGAAGCTATCCACATTGGCGTTAGAAGTCGCTGATAGTATAAAATTTGAAAAATCTTGTACTAACCCTTTTCGCAGTATAATTGTAAGAGCGATAGAAATACTATATTCATTTGATGAGGCCATTCGCATTCTGTCTGAGATTAATCCGCCCAAAACGCCTTATTATGACGGGAAAATAAAGCAAGGGATAGGTTATGGTGCAACGGAAGCACCTAGAGGGATTTTGTATCATCGATATCAAATAGACAATACCGGCGCCATTCTTGATGCAAAGATTGTTCCCCCAACCTCACAAAATCAGGCAACTATTGAAAGCGATCTACGGGATTATGTAACGCATCATTTTTCTTTACCGCAAGATGAGCTTATCTGGCATTGTGAGCAGGCTATTCGCAATTATGATCCTTGCATTTCCTGCTCAACCCATTTTCTTAAAATGCACATACAACATGATAAATAAAGTCATCGTAGTTGGTATTGGACATCCTTTTCGCGGTGATGATGCATTGGGCCCTGAAGTGGTGAGCCTGTTGCAAAAACGTTTACCTAAGTCTGTACAGCTCAAAGCCATTCTTGGTGATATCGCTGAGCTCTTGTCAATTTTTGAGGAATTTACTCATGTCTATATTGTGGATGCCGTCTATAGCCAACGCGTTCCCCCGGGGACACCTTTTCGTGTAGATGGCAGCAAAATAAAAGATGTCTCTAAACATTGTCGCACTTCTACCCATGCTTTTGATATTTCTCAAGCAATTGAACTGGCCACAAATTTAGGGCTTTTACCACACAAATTGGTGATCTACGGTATAGAAGGCGAAAATTTTGAGCATGGCAACTATCTCTCGAGTTCTGTTTGCGCTCAGGTAGAAAAACTTTGTGATGAATTATATAACGAATTATTCAATGAACCAGGAGTGAAAGATGCATGAGCTGAGTTTAATGAACAGTCTTTTTCATAAAATTGAAGAAATTGCGGTAAAATCAAAGGCGAAAACGGTTACCAAGGTTCATGTTAAGCTGGGAGCGCTTGCCCATATTTCGCCTGATCATTTTCGTGAACATTTTGATGAAATGCGTGAAAAATCAATTGCTAAAAATGCGGAATTAGTTATCATTTCTGATCACGACATTCATGATCCACAAGCACAGGATATTACGTTGCTTAGTATTGACGTTAGTGAGGATTAACGCTTGCAGCGGTGGCATCTCACCCTTTTAGGCGTTGTTCAAGGCATTGGCCTTCGCCCCCTTATTTTTAATTTGTCTAAAAAATATGCTTTAACGGGGTGGGTACAAAATACAGACAGTAATGTGTCGCTGGCGTGGGAAGGAAATATCAGCGCACTTGAGGCTGCCAAGAAAGAACTAGAAAATAAACTTTCATTATGTGCATCCAATCTTAGCAAGCAAGTTATTTCATGTAAGCATGATGCTGAGTTTACAATTCTTGATAGTAAGAATTACCGAGAAACGTCAGATCTCGCGCAGGGGCTTATTAGCCCGGATATTAAAACCTGCGAGGATTGTCTTAATGAGTTACATAATCCCCAAGATAGACGTTTTCAATACCCTTTCATCACCTGTGCACAGTGTGGGCCGCGCTTCACCATTTGCACTCAGCTGCCATTTGATAGAAAGCACACCGCCATGGCTGATTTTTCACTGTGTGATAATTGCTCTGATGAATATCATTCTCCAGATAATAGAAGATTTCATGCTCAGACTATTTCTTGTTGGCACTGTGGGCCAACACTGTCCTTGGTGGACAGTCAGGGTATACAAATGGCTACTCAATTTTACGCTATCAAAGAAGCAGCATTAGCGCTGGTGAATGGGAAAATTCTTGCTGTTAAGGGAATTGGGGGATTTCATCTCATGACTTTAGCGTCGCACACCTTTGCTATTGAAAAATTACGTGCTAAAAAACAACGCCCCGATAAACCTTTTGCGTTGATGGTGAAAGATTTAGCACAAGCACAAGCAATGTGTGAATTATCCCCCCTTGAGCAAGAGATCTTGTGCTCATCTGCTGCACCCATTGTTTTATTAAAAAAACGCGAGAGTGCAACGATAAGCGTTTCAGACTTAGTTTCTCCTAAGCAAACACATCATGGTTTGATGATGGCCTATTCTCCTTTACACACGCTATTACTTTCGCTGTTACCCGGCCCTTTGGTAGCAACAAGTGCCAATCGTCATCATGAACCGCTGTGTTATGATAATGATGAAGCTATGTCTTGCTTGCAGGATATTGCTGATCTGTTTTTGTTTCACAATAGGGCAATTATCCGCCCCCTTGAAGACAGTGTCATGCGTGAAATAGATACTAAAGCGCGGTTTATACGGCGTGCACGTGGCCATATTCCCTTCTCTATTCCTGCTCCTTTTAGTGATGAGAATACGTTAGGCTTAGGGGGGCATCTTAAAAGCACCATTGCTTTATATTCACAAGATAAAATTTATGTCTCTGGTTTTATTGGCGATCTTAATACCACAAAAAGCTTACAGAAGTTTAATCAAGAAATTCTGCAATTTAACAATATTGCGCCCATTACGGGTTTTTGTCGTGATCTGCATCCTGAATATGGTTCTAGCATTGAGGCGGCCTATACGAAA
>CAZHSJ010000255.1:0-3350 GCA_964535225.1 Uncultured Candidatus Berkiella sp.
ACGTGGCACGGGAGAACTTTCTGCAATTGGTGAAATACAACAAAATTACAACATCCCTGTTAAAGCGATCATCACTTTTACTGACATTATGGAATATGTTCAAACAAGCAAAGCATTTTCGGCTTTTATAAAGCCTTTAGCCAGCTATCGCGAACAATATGGCGCAAAGCGTATATAATTAAGGTTAATATTGGAAGGATAGTGTATGCAAAAGAACTGGATAAATATATCGCTTGTGATCAGCCTTTTTGGATCTTTTCCTTGTTTAGCGGGTGATGTTTACTATTACCGCTACAAGGATGCAGATGGTTATCAAGTTATTACCAGCACCTTGCCTGCTGATGTTGCCGACAAGGGGTATGAGGTTATTAGCCCCCGTGGCAATGTTATTAAAACCATTAAACCTGCCAAAACCCCAGAAGAAATCGCGGCAGACAAACAAGCCTTAGAAGAAAAACGTCAAGCAGAATTAAAAGCTGAAGAAAACAAAAAAAACGAAGAGCGCCAAGCAAAGAAAGACGATATATTGCTTAAATCTTTTACCACCGAAGAAGATATTATCCGCTCAAGAGATGAAAAAATTGCATCCATTGTTGTGCTTGAACAAATTATGAATGAAAATATTACGCGCTTAAACAAACAACTGAATGATGCTAATAATGCCAAAGATAATTATGTAAAAACTGGCCAGGTAGTTCCTGAGCCCTTAAAGAAAACCATTGCAGACAGTGAACGACAAATTAAGGAAAACGAAGCCTTTTTACAACGCAAGAAGGTAGAAAAAGATAATATCCAGGTAAAATACGAAGGACTTATTGCTAGGTTTAAGGAATTAAATAAACAAGAAGAAAAATCACCCTCTGTTAGCCCACAAGAAATTAAAACCAATGTGGACACAACCAAATCGGTGGAAAGCAAACCTCAGTAAAAACCATAGCTGAACCCGGCTAGGGCGCCGAGAGAACCAAACCCTACAATACCTACTATACCAAAGGGCTTAGCAAGCAAGGCCGCAAAGGCACCCGTGGCCAAAGCATATTCTAACCCTGTGAACCATGCATTATTACCACCACTTATCATGAATAGCGCTGTTTCATTTATCTCATACATTCTAATTTTTCCTTTAGCGTCGTGGGATTAAAATATCCCTGGCTTTTGTCAGGCAGGACATTTCTGCTGCGGCATGTTCGCTTTGGTTTTTATCTGGATGATATTTTACGGCCAATTTTTTATAGGCATGCGTAATCGCCGCAGGCGGATCATCAGGTTCCACCCCTAAAATTTTTCTGGCATTGAATTCAAGTTGTATGGTATCAATCCGTCTTTCGTTTAAATCTTTAATGTCGAATCTCGGCGCGATACCCTCTGGCAGGCATTCCCAAAGTTCTAATTCACTAATAGCGTCAAGAATATTTTCTTGTTGTTGAACCCAGTGATCACGAATTTTCTGGCATTCTTTGTGTGCTAGATTAGCTTCGCTAAAATCGATATATGTTTTAGCTAGCAAATACAATATATTCCTTGATTCAAGTATTTTGAATGCATCCTTTGACTTTCTAGCTAATTCCAAAATGCTTGATTTCAATAACTCACCAACTCGTTTTTCAAGAACGTTTGAATTAGCAAGCTTGTATTCACTCAGTATATAATATGATCTAAATTGATTCCCCGAATATTGATTTTCAAACTCACGACGACTTTGATAAAAATTAGCAGCGAGCAATTTGGCTTTTTCAACCTCTGATAACTGCGCACAAAGCGCTGGGTGAAGTAAGCAGTAACAAGTGATGTTCAAAGATCGCTGTTTTGCAACTAAATTAAACAAATTCCGTATTGAATACCCTTTTGCAAGCAATATATCGAGGCGCTCAAATTCTTCAAAACAAAGCAAAGTTTCAGCGACATTGAGGCTATTAAACTTATGATTGGTTAAATTAGGATCTGCTCCTTTTGCAAGTAAATAACTAACACATTCTTCGTCCGGCATATAGGCAATTAAGGGTACCCCATTTTCCATTTGATAGTTAGCACCTGGTGACAAGGTACAGATATAATCCAGAATGGCTTTAAACTGACGCTTAGCCTCCTCATAAAGTTTGGTATTATTTTTATCCAGCGCGAGGTTTCTGAGTGCTTCTGCCAAAAAGTAAATTATATTGCTGTAGTAAAATTTTCCTCTTTTATTAACCTTGGGAACATTAAAATGCACACCACGATAAAAAAATTCAGCAGATTGAAATAGGATTTCTGAGTCTAAACTATTATCAAAATGAGCGCCCTTTTTAATTAAAAATAAGGCAACATCAAATCGTACAGGTGTAGTGCAAAGGATAAGATCAATTAACCGTAATCTCTGAAGAGGGTGGTTAAGAACGCTTAGCTTGAAATAGTGTAAGCACTCCAGCTCCATCCTGTGAATAAATGAGAAGCCACTTTTTTTAACCTCATTCAATAACGCTTCCCAGCAGTAAGAAATAATAGATTGATGAAAATCACTTGCTGCTTTTAGTGCCGATGAGAACGTTTTGCTAGCGCTCGGTTTCAATTTTCCAAAATATGAAATATTGGGTAAACGTAACCATGATAAATGAGTGCGTTTAAAGTTCACAAAAGAGAAAGTAATGGACTTGATGAGGTGCTGAATATCAAACAAGAGAGAAATACTTCCAAAATATAGATACATGAACAATAAACGTGTAATTCGAAATCCACTTTCAAGTAAATACTGCATAAACATATTAAACACATTTTAAAATTAATTTAGTTAAGATAATTGATTATTTTTTTTTTAATACAAACAAGCTTGTCGCAATTATTTGTATTTTGAGGCTTATGCCATTAGAATGCAATCGATTTTAGTACTTAAGCTGAAATATTGAGTGCTTTTACACGGAGTTCCCGCCTGGCAGAAGGAGTTTTATATGCCAACTCGCGATATTATTAAGATCTCTCCCCTATTTAATAACTGTGCCTTTCATTCGATTATCCCTACTATCCTTAGCTTCATTAGCCCAAAAGCAACTCACTCTGCTGGTTTTCAATTTAAAGAATGCAATGTTACCGCCGACAAAAAGGCACAGTTCCGCCAAACACAAGGTTACCGCTATTTTCTTGATGCGTTTAACCAATACTATCAATTAGGAGATAGAAAAAAAGCTGAAAAACACCTCATTAAGCTAGTTGAAAAATTCTCCCACCCCCTGGATCAGCAGGTGCTGCTCGGACCGGTGTTAAGAGAAATGCTAAAAAAAATGGTTATTCGTAACGTTTCTTGTGAAGAAAATACAAAAATATCGTTTGAATCAATGCTTTCTATTTGTAAAGAAAGGAGTATTGAACAAAACACCCCT
>CAZHSJ010000256.1:0-3346 GCA_964535225.1 Uncultured Candidatus Berkiella sp.
TAAAAACACCTGCTTCGTTGTTAAAAAAGTTTGAATGCACGTTGCCATTAATATAAGGCCAAGCCCCAAGCTGATCATCAGCTCTACTAACGTAGCCCCTTTGCTTTTAGAGTAACTGCT
This sequence comes from Uncultured Candidatus Berkiella sp., assembly GCA_964535225.1. Classification (GTDB taxonomy): domain Bacteria; phylum Pseudomonadota; class Gammaproteobacteria; order Berkiellales; family Berkiellaceae; genus Berkiella. Next base: position 121 of record CAZHSJ010000256.1, read on the forward strand.
TTGATTCATCTGTATGTTGTAAAAGTTGCTTAGTTAATTGTAACCCCTGATGTGTGACTTTAAGACTTTGTACCGTCAAAAAACCTGCTCCCAACAGCGCAGAAGAAAAAATAGTAATGGCAATTAAAACTTCAATCAGCGTTGAACCTTTCATGATATTTAAAATGGTAAATTAAACGTGGGGGTATTAGAAAATAGCTTGCTGCATATTGCAAGAAATTTCGAATGAATTAATGCATGTTTTTTGTTTATGTTTCTGAATGAAGCTGGGATCTTTTTAATAACAGGCTGTTAGAGTGATTCTACAATTTTCTTTACTAATCCAGGCCCCTGGTAAATTAACCCCGTGTAGAGCTGGACCAACTTCGCACCAGCTTGGAGTTTCGCTTTTGCTTGGTCAACACTTGAAATTCCCCCAACGGCAATAATGGGCAAGGCCTCCCCCACCTGTTGGTGAATGGTTTTAACAACCAGCGTTGAGAGATCAAATAAAGGTTCCCCACTTAAGCCCCCTTCTTCATTAATCTTGGTTTTTAAAAAATCTGGGCGAGTGATTGTTGTGTTGGTTGCAATAACGCCATCAATGTGGTTTGCTACTAAGCTATCGGCTATTTGCTTAACCTCTTCTATCGTTAAATCAGGCGATATCTTAACCAAAATAGGCACCTGTTTTTGCGTGGTATCTGCCAGGCGTTTTCTTTCTTCAATTAATGGTATCAAAATAGTCTTTAATTGATCACCATGTTGTAATGATTTCAAGCCAGGCGTATTAGGCGAAGATAAATTGACCGTGATATAGTCGGCAAAAGAATATACTTTTTGAAAGCACCTGACATAGTCTTCATAAGCTTTTTCAAGCGGCGTGTCTTTATTTTTACCAATGTTTATCCCAAGCGGACAATGCCCTCGATAGGCTTTAACTTGATTAACTAAGTAATCTACCCCTTTATTGTTAAACCCCATACGGTTAATAATGGCTTTGTCTTTGGGTAAACGAAATAGCCTAGGCTTAGGATTGCCTGATTGTGGCTTGGGCGTTACTGTGCCAACCTCAACAAACCCAAACCCTAAGGCATTCCACGCCGCAATACACTCTGCATTTTTATCTAAACCCGCCGCAAGCCCAAGTGCATTGGGAAAGGTAATGCCAAAGCAATTGACCGGATTTTTGTGAAGTACAGAGCCCTTGGTGTTTTTGTAAAATTCTTTTAGGCACTTTAAGGTAACATGATGCGTATATTCAGGATCAAGACAAAATAAAATTGATCTGCAAAGGTTGTACCACATGATATTTTCTTATTTTGCGGCAAGTTGAAAAAGGGGATCAGGCCATGGCAATCGTACTAGAATTACCCTGAATTTCTTATTGTAGGGGACGACCTTTGCCTGGATTGCCGTAATTTTAAAGAAGGCAGGTGTCGTCCCAATAAAAATCCTCATTTTATCAGGGCGGACACAGAGGTCCGCCCCTACGATGATCCTACAAAATTCTTTGACTAATCATACGATTACCTTAGTGCAGTTGCAATCAGCTCAGGCCGTTTTCTTTTGCTGTTGCGGCTTTTGTTGTTGTTGCTGCTCTTGTGTATGAATAGCACTCATATTTGCCAATTCCATTAATTCTCGAAGCGCGACAGAGTACATGGTGAATTCTCTCTTGGTTAGCGTTTTTAACTCTGAAATCATATGCTGCCAACGCTCTATCATCCCTTTATGTTGGGCCATCCAGGCATCTATTTGCGCTTCCACATCTGCAGTCTCAGGTTGCATCAGCATGATTGCCACGGTTAAGTTTCGCTGTTGCCTATCAAGATCATCTCGAATTGCTGCCCTGGCCAACGAATCCCAATGGTTAGCAACAGGGTGCTGTTTAATTTGCTCTCTAAACCAGCCTAATTCTAATCGTGCCCCAACGGCATAGTAGGTAATAGTAACATTTTCAACCGGTAAATGATGGATAATAGCGGCATCAACGATATCAAGCGCTGAAAACATGGCGCCCATTTGAGCTGTTAAAAGTGCCGTTTCTTCTGGTACATTCTCAGCCATTAACTCTTTGGCAAATTCAAGCAAATATTCTTCTGATGTACCAGACAGCGCATGGTGCAACCCTTCTTTTACCAATTGCATTTTAGGGGTAAAGTGTTTAATCACTTCCTCTACATCAAGCGAACCAATTCTATGACGTAAGAACCAGCGCGTTCCACGACGAACCAAACGGTTTAACTCATGTAGCATTTTTATTTGAATTTCAGCGGGCACAAGAAAGTCTAAAGCGTTAACCGCCTCACGAAATCGTCTTGCCCTGAAAATCTCACGCGCAGTAATATAACCTCTTATAATGTCAGGAACAGAAGCGCCTGTTTCATCTTGCAATCTGTGAATAAAACCTAACCCCATGTCGTTCATCACAGCATTGGAGATCTGCATGGCGATAATTTCCCGCTTTAGCCGATGAGAAAACATCTCTTTGTGATATTTTTCTTGCAGAACTTGTGGAAAGGCCGTGATTAAATCTAAGGCTATATACTTATCTTCTGGAACATCAGAAGCAAGGAGCTCCCCTTTTAACAGAGTTTTACAATAGGCAAGCAGAACAGAAAGTTCCGGCCTGGTTAATCCTTTACCGGATTGTTGTCGCGTTAGCAACTCTTCATTTGAAGGTAAAAATTCTAAGGCCCTATCTAGGTTTGCATTTTGCTCTAGATGATCAATCAAACGACAGTGCATTTGCGCATTTTTGTTGGCATTAAACTCAGCAACGCTGATGACTTCTGTTTGGCTACAATTATTTTCCAGCACCATGTCTGCAACTTCGTCGGTCATTTCACTTAAAAGAACGTTTCGTTGCTTTTCAGTAAGATCTCCGTTGGCAACAACCCCATTTAACAAAATTTTAATATTAACTTCAAAGTCAGAACAATTTACACCGGCAGAATTATCGATGGCGTCGGTATTAATTTTGCCGCCGTTAAGCGCATATTCAATCCGGCCCAATTGCGTGAAGCCTAAATTTCCGCCTTCAGCAACAACTTTAGCGCGTAATTCTTCGCCATTAATTCTTAAGCTGTCGTTTGATCTATCCCCTACGTTCATATTATGCTCATAGGAGGCCTTAACGTACGTGCCTATCCCGCCATTAAAAAGCAAATCCACTTCGGCTTTTAAGATGGTTCTTATTAGTTCGTTAGCAACCATTTTAGCTTTGTTTACGCCCAATAATTCC
>CAZHSJ010000257.1:0-3333 GCA_964535225.1 Uncultured Candidatus Berkiella sp.
GACCCAACTCATTGGTCGGTGAATTGGCACTATAGCTAACCTTATGATTTTTATAGCTATTTACTATGAATAAAGGATTAACGCTTTGCAGGGGAATCATTAAGCGTTATGCTTAAAGATGACCCCCTTAACTTAAGGCCACCAGGATATCACTTGAGCGAAAAGATAAGTGTCTGTGAAATATCATTAACTCCCATCGATAACCGCAGGTTAATGAGCCTGTGCGGCCGCATAGATGAGCACTTAAGACAAATTGAACGTCGATTAGGTGTTGAAATTAGCAATCGTGGCAATGTTTTCCAAATTATGGGCTATAAAGAGGCTGTGCATATTGCCCATGATCTTATCAACAACTTATACCGTCAAACGCAAGATGGCACAGAACTTAACCCGGGACTCATCCATTTATCCTTACAAGAAAGTGTACAAATGCTGGAAAAATCAAAATCATCTAAACAACCCTCTTTTACCGATGAAACGTTGCATCATTCAGATTTAACCATTAAAACACGTCATGGTTTAATTAAACCCCACAGCAAAAATCAGCAACAATATGTTAAAAACATCGCGTTGCATGATATTAACTTTGGTATTGGTCCCGCAGGTACGGGCAAAACATATTTGGCAGTTGCCATGGCAGTAAAAGCGTTAGAAGCAGATAAAGTAAAGCGGATCGTCCTGGTTCGTCCTGCCGTTGAGGCAGGTGAACGTTTAGGTTTTCTTCCTGGTGATTTAAACCAAAAAATCGATCCCTACTTAAGACCATTATACGACGCGCTCTATGAAATGTTAGGATTTGAACGTGTCAGCAAACTCATGGATAGAAATGTTATTGAGCTTGCTCCGCTTGCTTATATGCGCGGTCGAACACTCAATGATTCTTTTATTATATTAGACGAAAGCCAAAATACCACACAAGAACAAATGAAAATGTTTCTCACCCGTCTTGGATTTGGATCTTGCGCTGTGATAACTGGCGATATTACACAAGTTGATCTGCCCAGGGGCGTTAACTCTGGCCTTAAGCATGCTATTCATGTTTTAAAAGATATCAACGGAATGAGTTTTACTTTTTTCGAATCCCGCGACGTTGTCAGACACCCCTTAGTGCAATCCGTTGTAGAAGCATACGAAAGGCATGAAAATCAACGCAAGGACAAGGAGTAAATGAGTAGCGTTGACATTCAAATAGCGACCCAAGCTTTGCATCCGACAAAAAAAGAAATCAAAAATTGGGTAAGTGCTGCGCTTAAGCAACAACATAAAAGTGGCGCATTGGTGGTAAGAATTGTTGACGAGGATGAAATGACCTCGCTAAACCACCACTATAGAAAAAAAGAAAAACCAACCAACGTCTTGTCGTTTAGATGTGATCTGCCAGTTAAATTACGTGGTGATGTATTAGGTGATATTGTGATTTGTGCAACCGTTGTAGCAAATGAAGCCACCCAACAAGGTAAACCCCTCGTTGCACATTGGGCACATATGGTAGTACATGGCGTATTACATTTACTCGGATATGATCATGAAAATGATCAAGATGCGATTATTATGGAAAACCATGAAGCATCAATTTTAAACGAATTAGGTTTTGCTGATCCTTACAAGGTGTAGACAAAAACGTATGAATGATGATGACAACTCCCAAACAAATGCTCCCTCTTGGATAAAACGCTTAAGTAGCGCCTTAAGCAAAAACCCCAAGACTCGCGAGGAACTGTTAGATTTATTAAGAGACATCCAGCATGATCTCTTAGAACCTGATTCCCTACGCATGATAGAGGGTGTGTTGCAAGTTTCACAGATGTCGGTAAGCGAAATCATGATCTCAAGGGCTGAGATGATTGTCGTGCAAAAAGACAGCCCCTTTGATGAAATATTGCCCATTGCAGTTAAATCTGGCCATTCAAGAATTCCCGTTATCGGTGAAAATAAGGACGAAGTGATTGGCATTTTAATGGTAAAAGATTTACTGCTCTTCACCCTACAGGGGCCTGAAAATTTTTCCTTAAAAGAGATCCTACGCCCTGCTGTTTTTGTGCCAGAAAATAAACGACTCAGTGTTTTATTAAATGAATTTCGTAAAAACAGAAATCATATCGCGATTGTAGTGGATGAATACGGTGGTGTAACAGGTTTGGTTTCCATTGAAGATATCTTAGAACAAATCGTTGGGGATATCGAAGACGAACATGATGTTGAAAAGGACGTTTACATTCGCCAACATAAAGATAATACCTACTCCATTAAAGCCATTACCCCAATAGGGGAGTTTAATACCTTCTTTGGTACTTCACTTAAAGACGATGAATATGACACCATTGGGGGGCTTGTATTACAGGGTTTTGGTCATTTACCCAAGCGAGGGGAAACCATCACAATTGAAGAAATACCGTTTAAAGTCTTAAGAGCCAATAGCCGCCGAATACAAGTATTACAAACAAAGTTTGCTCCCGTGGAGAAATAAAACAGGCTAAGGGAACATCATGAAGGACATCTACAAAAAAATTAAACCCTATCTTCCTTACATAGTCGCGCTCCTTGCTGGCGGTATATTAACTTACGCTTTTGCCCCTTACGACTTTGGTCTTATTGGCATTGTTTCACCTGCCTTACTATTGTGGTGCTTAGCCAAACAAGCTCCCCGCAAAGCTTTTTATATTGGCTGGTGTTATGGTATTGGCCTATTTGGTATGGGAGTTAACTGGGTTTACCATAGCATCCATGTCTATGGAAACACCGCCCCCGCTTTAGCTGTTTTCATTACCGGCCTCTTTATTATTTTAATGGGTCTTTACTTTGGTTTATTTGGTTATATTTTAAATAAATATTTTAACAAGCATGAGATCGTACGCACGCTTGTTATTTACCCTGTTCTATGGACCTTCTTTGAAATCGCCAGAGGCTGGATCTTTACCGGTTTTCCTTGGCTTTATATTGGCTACACGCAAATAAGCAGCCAATTGCAATCTTTTGCCCCACTTGGCGGTGTGTTTGCTGTCACCTGGATCTCTGTCTTGGTGGGAAGCTTACTTTACAATATCGTGATGTATTACTATGAAAATAAAGATTTTCCCAAATTAAGAAATCAATTATTCATTACTTTAGTCGCTGTATGGGTGGTTGCTTTTGGCGCAAGACATGTTCCTAAACCACAAGTAAGCAACCAAGTACTTAACGTTGCCTTAGTGCAAGGAAACATTCCCCAGCTAATGCGCTGGGATCCACAACATGTGGCTCAGATTGTCCAAACGTACCGCTCGCTTACTGATAGTGTCCTAACTTCATCTTTAATTGTATGGCCAGAAGGTGCCATTCCAGTTCCGTTGCCTT
>CAZHSJ010000258.1:0-3319 GCA_964535225.1 Uncultured Candidatus Berkiella sp.
AAATTTTGCGCTAAAGGGGAGGCAATCTCAGGATGCTCCAGCATGTAAGTTCCTGCTGCGCCACAACAGTGTGTACTTTTAAAAGATTGCCACGTAAGACCCGGGATCTGCGACAAGCAATGCTCAACATCACTGGCAGATTTTAAGACATTTCGCCTGGTACAGGGGGTATGCAAGATGGCGTGTCCAGCCAAAGTTTTTTGTTTGAGCGAAGATGGCCATACCGTTTGTTCAAAAAAGCTAATGATATCGATCACTTTGGGGGAAAAACGAGAAAAAGAAGGGTCATTTAAATCAGGCGAAAAACTAAAATGGGATGCATATTCTTGCAATACCGCGCTGCACCCTGTTGCTACGGTAACAATAAAGTCCCCACCTGTTTCTAAAAATGCCGTTGCGTTCTGTTTGGCTAAGAGATGGGCTTGCTGAATATCACCTGCATGCGTATGCATAGCACCACAACAGGTTTGTGAAGAGGGCACATGAACATCCATACCAAGTTGATTAAGCACAAAAATGCTAGCAGCAATAGTTTCTTGGTCGCACAATGAACTCAAGCAGCCTGTAAATAACATAACACTGCCCTGCCTTTTCCCACTCGTGGGATACAAGGCCTTCAGTTTTATCGGGCGTTGCACAGTAGGCAATAATGCCTCTAAGTTTGCGATCCCTAATAAAGAGGGGATCTTCAGGATTTGGGCCACTTTGCGTAAACCTGACGCTTGAATAATCCACAAGAACCACTGCAATACCTGCCGATAAGCGGTATTAATTAAAACAGAACTTAAAAAGCGGGTACGCCACTTGATGGGTTTTACTGGCGTTTTGGCCGGTAATTCAGGTAGCAGCGCTCTACCTAGGGTGAGCAACTGCCCATATTCCACATGCGCTGGGCAAACCCGTTCGCAGGCGCGGCAGCCAAGGCATTGATCAAGATGGGCATGTGCTTTTTCAGAAAAGTCGAGTTTTTCTTGGGCTAAAGCCTGGAATAAGGCAATGCGGCCCCGGGGCGATTCATTTTCATCTTTGGTTAATTCGTAGGTTGGGCAATGAGGCAAACATAATGCGCATTTAACGCATTGACTAGCTAACTTATCAACAAGGGGACTTAAGGTTTGTTTTGGTAGTTGGGTTTTCATCTTGTTAATATAGCGGGCTAAACCTTAAAAGGACACCCACTAAGCATGTCGTATTACCGTTATCAATTGTTTTTTTGTAATAACCTGCGAGCAAGTGGCAAAAAATGTTGCGCCCTAGGGGAAGCAAATGAATTGCGTGACCACGCAAAAAAACGGTTAAAAAAATTAGGCATACATGAAAAAGGGCAGTGTCGGGCCAATACCTGTAGTTGTCTTGATCGATGCGATGAGGGTCCTGTGTTAGTCATATATCCAGAAGGTGTTTGGTATCATTATGAAACCAAGGCGGATATCGATGAAATTATTGAAAAGCACATTATGAGGGGGGAAAAGGTAGTGCGTTTGCTCCTTTCCTCTTCACCTGACAAATAGTTGGCCTCTACACTCTTTCTTTTAGCTATGCGCTTTTGTATAATTCGCCAACTTTGAGAGTCACTTATTATCCCTTGGGAGTACAGGTTTATGAGAACCTATGTCGCGAAACCGCAAGACATTAAACGCGATTGGTTTGTAGTTGATGCTAAAACCATGACAATTGGTCGTTTAGCCTCACGTGTTGCGTCCATACTGCGCGGTAAGCACAAAACGATTTACACCCCGCATGAAGACACAGGTGATGCCGTTGTTATTATCAACGCCGCTCAAGTCCAAGCGACAGGCAAGAAAGAAAAAACAAAAATTTACCACCATCATACGGGGTACATAGGCGGGATTAAGTCTGTTACCTTAGAGAAAATGAGGGGTTCACATCCTGAACGCATTCTTGAGTTAGCTATTAAACGTATGCTTCCTAAAGGTCCTTTGGGGAGAAAAATGTTTAAAAAGTTGTGGATCTATGCGGGCGCTGAGCACCCTCATCAAGCACAACAACCCAAAGAATTATCTTTTACTTAACATAGAGAATTAGCAAGCAATGGCAACAACACAACAGCATTATGGAACCGGTCGTCGTAAAACCTGCCAAGCACGTGTTTATCTAAAACGCGGCAGTGGCAAAATCAACATAAACGATCGCACATTGGAAGAATATTTTGGTGGCCGTATCGCTGCTCATATGATCGTAAGACAACCTTTAGTTTTGCTGGGGTTGGAAAGTAAATTCGATATTATTGTTAATGTAAAAGGCAGTGGTCCTATGGGCCAAGCTGGCGCTATTCGCCATGGTATTACCCGCGCTTTATTGGAATACGATGAAGAAGGAACGACCGGTGGTGAGAGCGGCGGAGAAGGGGATGCACAATCCTTCCGACGTATACTACGTAAGGCAGGTTATGTCACACGTGATTCACGTGAAGTTGAGCGTAAAAAGGTTGGTCACCGAAAAGCGCGCAAAGTGGAACAATACTCAAAACGATAATTGCTTCACATTTGAAAAAGGCGACCAAGGTCGCCTTTTTTTTTACTTTGAAAAATAGAGAATAGTTATGATTTCGTTAATTGAATTATCAATGCACTATGGTGGAAAGCTCCTCTTTGATGAGGTTAATCTGCTTTTGTTATCTGGAAAACGCTACGCCATTGTGGGCGCCAACGGTTCTGGCAAAACCACTTTGTTACGTTTAATGATGAATGAAGAAGAGCCAAGTTTGGGAGAAATCAGTATACCCAAAGGCAAAAATATTGGCTGGGTAAACCAAGATCATTTCCGTTTTGAATCAAGCCGAGTATTAGACGTGGTTATTCAAGGTAATACGGAGCTTTGGGCAGCATTACAAGAAAAAGAGGCGCTGCTTTTGCAAGAATGGACAGATAAAGCAGCCCAACGTTTTGTTGATCTCGAAGAAACCATTGCACACCATGATGGTTACATGGCCGAAGGTCAGGCGCATACGCTATTAACCGGTTTGGGGATCCCGCTTGAAAATCACGATAAGCCACTCTCGCTGTTATCAGGTGGTTTTAAAATGCGGGTGTTACTTGCGCAAGCCTTGTTTAGTAATCCTGATATTCTTTTGCTCGATGAGCCTACCAACCACTTAGATATGGTGACCATTTGCTGGCTAGAAGAGTATTTAATTAATAATTTTAAAGGATTACTGATTTTTGTATCCCATGATATAAAATTCTTAAATACAGTCGCAACGCATATTTTAGATATCGACTATGGCGAAATCCGGGAATATCCAGGCAGTTATGATGCGTTTTTAAGCGCTAAAGAATTAATTATGGCGCAAAAACTT
>CAZHSJ010000259.1:0-3311 GCA_964535225.1 Uncultured Candidatus Berkiella sp.
CTTGTCAGTATTCCTAAAATAAACCCTTGCTCCATAAGAAGCACCTCTTGCCTCGTGTATTGACTTGCCAATAGGTTTTGTTCTTTTGCCTGGATTCATATTGCCTTTTGTTAGCTGTTTAATGAGGGCATTCGTCTCGCAATTTCGTGTTACCCTCAAATGTTTCACAAGCGAATTTTAAAAGTTTTGGGTTCTGTTTTACTATCGAGGTTACTGGTTTTATATCTTTAACCCCCTTAACAATAATCGGCACTAGCGCAAATTTTGTTGCTCCCTTAATCAGCGAGTATTCGGAACCAGCAAATAGCCATACAAGGACGTTGTCCTCAGTGATGGCATCGCCATTTACAACATTATCTACGTATTTCGAACCATGAAGGATATCCAATGCTGATGATTGCTCTTTCTCTTTAAACAATGCAGACATCTAAGCTGGAGAAAACCCCAGCTTGGAATGAAGGCAAACTATTAACCACCTAAAAACAAGACCAAAATTTTTACTATAAATATAGTATATCACTTGCCCATTTGATGTCTTCTACGTTAAGCCCAATAGTGGATAAAAAATTGGCAACACCATCTAAGTCCTTAAAAGATAAATGATGGCTCAGTAGGTAGTCATCCTCTGTGGGATAGCTATCATCATTTTCATAAGCCGCTCTTTTTATTTCCTCAATATGTAAGCGATAGGGATTTTGCTTTATATGCAACATTTGATTGTACCGAAGTGGGTCATCTTTTTTGGTAAATAATTCAAAATAACGATCAACTGTTGGTTGTTTTTCGAGTGTTATCCAACCAATTATATCACCGTCATTCTTAGTTTGAAAGCCAAATAAATTACCTTTTGCTAAATTGCGCTCTAAGTCTGTTCTGTTCATTTTGAAAAAAATATATGGCATCGCCATTTACAACATTATCTACGTATTTCTGTCAAGGAAAGAAGCCTTACAACTTGGGACTATTTGAGATTTTGTGCGCACAAAGATACATAAACCCCTCCGCTTTACCAAATAAACGTGGAGCGGAGGGGTTGAAATAAGATGGTTAGTCTATGCTATGCCTTGGTTATAGCTTCATCATGTCCAACATTAACTGCATTTCATAACTAATATCTTCCTCTTTGAGAGCGATTAAATCGTCCTTAAAACTTTGCTTTTTTAATGACCATAAAGCATAAACCAAGGTTCCTCCTTCTTGATTGTGCCGTCCGCTCACTAATTTGCTAATGATTAACGGCACAGAAGAATGAATTAAAAAGGTAGAAAACACCAATGCTAGCCTATTTAAAATCGCTATATTTTCGGTATTGATAAATATAACTTTCAGCTTGTCTATTGTAGCGCTAAACAATTTGGGTGACTGCTGCTTGTAAATAGCAAGTTGTTCTTCAATTTGCTCACTATATACTTGTTCAACCCACTTTATTAGTTCGTCGTAATTAGTCATGAGATGTTTTTAGGTTAGTCTTTGGGTTTCCCTTGCTCAACCCATTCGTCGTAGAATTCACGAACCTATTCCGTGTCTTTTATATCTTTAACTCTACTTCTGCTGCTTGGTTTTTTTCTCTCCCGCCAGCCAGCCAAAGAATAGCGCCAACAGCTACCACTTCGAAAGAATCTTTGTGATTTGGACTATTTGAGATTTGTGCGCACAAAGATACATAAACCCCTCCGCTTTACCAAATGTGTAGAGCGGAGGGGTTTGATTTAAGACGACTAATCTATACTGTTCATTAGTTATATGCCCATAGCATCCAGCAGTAACTGCATTTCATAACTAATATCTTCCTCTTTGAGAGCGATTAAATCGTCCTTAAAACTTTGCTTTTTTAATGACCATAAAGCATAAACCAAGGTTCCTCCTTCTTGATTGTGCCGTCCGCTCACTAATTTGCTAATGATTAACGGCACAGAAGAATGAATTAAAAAGGTAGAAAACACCAATGCTAGCCTATTTAAAATCGCTATATTTTCGGTATTGATAAATATAACTTTCAGCTTGTCTATTGTAGCGCTAAACAATTTGGGTGACTGCTGCTTGTAAATAGCAAGTTGTTCTTCAATTTGCTCACTATATACTTGTTCAACCCACTTTATTAGTTCGTCGTAATTAGTCATGAGATGTTTTTAGGTTAGTCTTTGGGTTTCCCTTGCTCAACCCATTCGTCGTAGAATTCACGAACCTATTCCGTGTCTTTTATATCTTTAACTCTACTTCTGCTGCTTGGTTTTTTTCTCTCCCGCCAGCCAGCCAAAGAATAGCGCCAACAGCTACCACTTCGAAAGAGTCTTTGTGATTTGGACTATTTGGGATTTGCGTGTGCAAAGATAAACAAACCCCTCCGCTTTACCAAATGTGTAGAGAGGAGGGGGGTGTTTTTAGGCGGATTGGGGGCAAGCACCTTCAATAGGGTCGTCTTCTATAAACCCAAAACAACTAACAGTTACAACTTTTCGGTTAGCTACCCATATTTGTAGACCTAAGCTATCAAAGTCGTATACTGTTTGTGGTTTTTCATCATCGTAGCCAATTTGTACAAAATCATGGCTATCGGGTTCGGCATTAAGTATTTTTTTACATTGAGATAATGATAAGCCGATAAGGTTTTGATTATTCATATAACAATATTTATGACTCCTAATTACGGCGATATTTCCATATTCGCATGTTATACTTAACTGTGGTTCTACGATATTGTAACATTCATAACCATCCTCTTGTACACCTTGCTGAACATAATTATAAAGACCATTTTGAAGGTATTCTTTTATGGGGGTGTCAAATTTAAACACACCAACGCTAACAAATGGGATGACTCTATACTCTTGCATGTTTGTTTGTTTTTAACGTTTATTGAGTCTGCCATGCTCTACACCTTTTCTTGCCTTTTGACCTGTCTCGAGTATATTATCTATTTTATTTTGAAGTTCTCGCCTTTCCTTTTTAGTCGCTCCTTTCTGTAGTTCTCGTAGTTCTTGTATTTGTTTTTCTGCCTTCGACATTTTCCTACCTCCATCGCCATGTTTTTCATTTTTGCTATTATCCTTGTTATACGTCCAAGGATGAGGTTTTACATTTATGGGATGGGTCAAGAGGTAGTAAGCCAGCCAAAGAATAGCGCCAACAGCTACCACTTCGAAAGAGTCTTTGTGATTTGGACTATTTGAGATTTGTGCGCACAAAGATACATAAACCTCTCCGCTTTACCAAATGTGTAGAGAGGAGGGGTATTGGGTGATAGAAGATATGATAGGAGCTATTTGCATAGATCGACAAAATCGCCAAGATCGACTATGTCTTCAAAGGTT
>CAZHSJ010000260.1:0-3306 GCA_964535225.1 Uncultured Candidatus Berkiella sp.
TGCATGGCCAAATCTGAAATCAAAAGGCCCGATTTATAATTATCCAACATTTTTTGAATTTGCTTACGAATTTCTAGACCAATTTCACCTCGGCCTGAAGTTAATACTTCGTTTAAGGTTGACTGGCCCACAACGCCGCGCAACGCACTTTCAGAAACTTGTTGCAAGCTTTTTTCAGGCTGAACCAGATTAAATAAATATTCCTCTGGATTACTAATACGATATTGAACGGCAATTTCAGCGCTAACCATGTTTTCATCCTTGGTTAACATTTGTCCGCCTTGTTTCGTTGTTTTTACTTCCCCGACATTCACAACTTCTCTCGTTTCAATAATTGGGGCAATCCAATGAGGCCCTGGTCCGACTGTTTCAATATATTTACCCAATCGCAATACCACTGCTTCTTCAGCAGGCTCTACAACGTAAATACCACTAATCACGTAGATGGCAAACAAGATGGCACCAATTAAGCCAAAACTAAATTTTCTGTTTGATGTTCCTTTGGTATTGATGCTGCCATTAAAGTTTGAACTTGGGCCATCATTACTTTTTTGCGAAAACATGGCACGTAATTTTTTCTGTAATAGGCGCAAGGCCTCATCAATGTTAGGGGGACCTTCCTCATCTTTACCCCAGGGATCTTTTTTCTTTCCTTTATCCCGGTCACCCGGCTCATTCCAAGACATGTGTAACCTCTTTATAACGTTTATATTTCCGCAAAAAGATTAGCTAACTCACTATACTGATGGCACAATTTCTGCCATTGGTAGTTTGTTAGATTGATTGTAATATTCCACTCACCTTTTTCGTTCATGGTCTCTTCTTGTACTGCTTTTAATTCGTACAATTTAGCCCGAATGTGTCCAAGTGCTGGCGCTAAGTGTAGCACGCCACGAACCTGACCGCTGCTTAGCCTACCTTGCAAAGCGTCTCGCAGCAAATCTAAACCTTCACCGGTAAGCGCAGAAACCCATATTTTAGTTATTTTTCCATCTTTATCGTATTCTGCATAACCGGGATAATAGGGAGAATTTTCTAATAAATCCGCCTTATTGAATACGAGTATTTGCCCAACATCCTGTGCGCCGATCTCATTTAGTACTTGATTGACTTGATCAATATGATCTTCGAAGTTCTCATCATGAGCATCCACAACATGAAGCAATAAACTTGCTTGGGTTGTTTCTTCTAACGTTGCTCTAAATGCATCAACCAACGAATGGGGTAACTGCCTTATAAATCCGACCGTATCCGCAATCACCAATTTGCCCAGTTTAGGAATAGTGACTGATCTTAAGGTGGGATCTAAGGTCGCAAAAAGTTGATTCGCCACCCAAACGTGAGCCCCGGTTAAGGCATTAAATAAAGTTGATTTACCTGCATTAGTATAGCCTACCAGTGCAACTGTCAGTACTTCTTGCCTTAAGCGAGCATGTCGACTTTGCGAGCGCTGTGCTTTTACTTTCTCTAGACGCTCTTCTATCGTTTTCATGCGCTCTTTAATTAATCGTCTGTCTACCTCTAATTGGGTTTCACCAGGACCACCACGCAGTCCAATCCCCCCTTTTTGTCTTTCAAGATGGGTCCAAATCCTAACCAAGCGTGTAGACATATGTTCAAGTTGCGCCAATTCAACTTGCAATTTACCTTCGAACGTTCTGGCTCTTTGGGCAAAGATGGTTAAGATTAACCCCGTGCGAGATAACACTTTACATTTAACAAATCGCGCTACATTTCTTTCTTGAGAGGGCGTTAATTCGTGATTAAAAATGACGAGATCTGCTTTGTTTGCCACAATAACTTGTGCAAGTTCCTCACACTTACCAACACCAATATAATATTTTGGATCAGGCTTATCGCGCGCTGCACTTAACGTGGCTATGGGTTCAATATTAGCAGCACGAGTTAATTCTATAAATTCAGGAAGATAGGCTTGATCTGTATGGTGCCGAAAATTTACATGGACAAGAACAGCCCGATCTCTGCGTTCAAGCCGCTCGAACAAAATTCGCTCCTTAGAGGTGTGCTAACAAAAAGCAATTATTGCTTAGGTGTTTCCTTGGCCAAAATCATCACCATTTTGCCCAACCAAGGGAAGTTTGCTGGTAATGTTTCTAGCTGGAACCACCGTCGAAATGGCATGCTTGTAAACCATCTGACTAACACTATTTTTTAGCAAAACTACAAATTGATCAAATGACTCAACTTGGCCTTGCAACTTAATCCCATTCACTAAATAGATAGATACTGGGATCTTTTCCTTGCGCAGGGCATTAAGAAATGGGTCTTGTAACGATTGCCCTTTTGACATTGGCCCTCTCCTTATTATGTCGGTTGTCTTTCGACAAAATCATTCCATGAAACCCCATAGTAACACGGGTTTAGGCCAAGCTAAACTAGCAAATCTCTGTTATTGGTCTTTTTCAGGAAAGGCTAATAAGAACGGTCAAAATAGGAATGATGGTACTGTTGGCGCAAAGCAAGGCTATTATTTATCATCTGTTCTTCTAGCACTTTCATATCCACTTCTGGCATAAAAGCGGGCCGATTAAGGTAGCGCCGCAACCCCCAATAAAGACCTGTTAACAGACCTCCCCACCCCATGAGCTGTAACGGGAAAAATAGTCGATGCGCTATCAACCAGTCCTTCGTGCTTTGCCACGAAAATGAGGTTTTTTGCAAATGCCCCGCGGTGTCTAAAATCGTCGTTAAGGCAATTGCACCTTGCATCAGGGAAATTTCTACCTCCCCTCGTTGCAATAGGGGGTTAATCATTTCTCTTTGCACATTTTTTACATTTTGCAACATTGGCTCTGTTTGATTAATAGCCTCTGCTAAAAAAATAATGCTCTTATTCGTTGCAAGATTAATAATTAAAAAGGAAGATTTTCCTTTAACCTGAACAGGTAGTTTATTTTTATACGCTATCCATTTTTGTTGTATTATTTTTTGAGTATGCTCATCGTCTTTAATATTTAATACAACAACACGAACATGAATGTTCCTATAAGTCGCACTAGCGTTTAAAACATGCTCTAGGGATTGTAGCGTTTTTTGAGAAAGGACCTCTTGTTCATCATACACAAAATTAAAAGGGGTATTGGCGAAGGTGACGAGCGCAAAGGTGCCAAATACGACGAACAGCATCGTTTGAAATAACCAAATTAAACGCATAAGTTTTTGTTCCCAACCTCGTTGGGAAATTATACTAATTTAAGTACTTGGCTATCAAGGGTATTGGTCGCTTTTTGGGGGGTTAGTCACAGTTATCCTTGAACCTATCTAAACCTTCCTATATATTGTCAA
>CAZHSJ010000261.1:0-3292 GCA_964535225.1 Uncultured Candidatus Berkiella sp.
TGGGTAGTGAATTTGAAAAAAGGTATCTTATTGGTCGAAACTTTCAATTAATTGAAGAAAAAAAAGACATCCTCAGACAAAATTTGGTTGAATATGATCTATTGAATCAAATGCGCTCAGTAATGAAAAATGCAAGCTTATTAAAGCCTGTGCAAATAAAAGATGATATTATACTTAATGATAGCAAAATAATGCATTTGTTAAACAACGCATCTGAAAATTTAAAACCGCAGGAATTTAAGTCATATCAAATTTCAGATTTTCATACAATTCCAGGCATCAGAGATCAATTAAGTTATTGGTATAACAGAATGCAAGGCTATCATATTGTTAGTAAAAATCCTGAGTCGCAAATTATTGATTTGGTTAAAACACTGCTTACACACGATCCTCAATTAGAACAGTTAAGTCAGATCTTACAAATATTAACCTTCATTGAGAAAATAGATGCTTATCGTGGACATGAATATAAAAATTATAACGCTGATCTTAATGACATTTTGAAGATATATCTTAAAAAAATCAAAACCACCCTAAAAGAGGATTTCCTTGAACCTAATGAAGCACTGAATGCATTTTTCACCATATTTAATAAAGATTCTAAAATTAACGCTATTATCGACAGTCAAGCTGATCATGGCATGTTTTCATCAGCGAATGCTTTAATGACAACAATTAATGAATTGTTAGTTGCACAGCAGAAATATACAAAGGCCATATCAATGGCTACGGAGTCCCGCACCCAACAGGCTTATTCACAATTGTTGTTAAAAGTGTTAGAGGGTGACAAACAAGCGCCAATCATTCAGATTGGTAGCGGCTATACGGGTGAGTCTGATTCTGCCAAATCATTACTTCCAGAATCTGAGTTCCCTGTTCCTCAAGCCGAACCTGAACACCCAGATTATATTGGTATTAATCGTACCATGAATTTTAACCCTGATGCAGGCCAACGCTCTACTTTAGAACTTTTCTCTACGATTGAGCTTAAAAAAGACTTCCTTCAATCCTTTCCTTGGGGCTTAGATACAAGACAAGTCCACAAACTTGCGAATATAAGAGCCATGCCCGATATTAACCTTGTCGCACTTGATCATATAATTCATCCCCATCTCCAGTTAACGCTCATGAAGTATATTTTACTATCATTAGATTGTCTTGGTAAGTTGGCGGGTTCGGATGGCGAACTCTCCATTGTTAATTTTACCCATATAAAGAATATCTCAGACAGTTTGCAGGACATCTCAAATCTACTTATTTTTTCAGAATTAGATAATGAAGTTTTTATCACTAAACTCGATCACATGACTTACAAACTAATTTTACTCAATAAAGATCTCAATGATGATCACAATCAGGGCATAACCTCGCATAAGAATGATGAAATGAATGAGTTTTGTCACCTTAACGAATACATAACCCATAAATTACTTGGGGTACCTTATCAAAAGAGCATCTTAACGCCACTTAATCCACAGGCACCCATGTTGGAAAAATTACCGCAAAACATAAAAGAAGATCTATTGCGTCACAGTGGTGTTGATCAACTTGCTATTTCAAAGCTCTCTAAAATTAGTAAACAAGAGGGTTTTGAAGTTCACATAGATGATCACTAGTTTGTCAGCATTTTAGCTTTTGACTACATCTGCTATACAAAAAAACCTGTCTATCTTATATACTCCACCCTACTATGGAGGGAAATCGTTGTGCTAACCAATTCAACCGAAAAATTCGGAAGCCTAACAAAAATATTTCATTGGTCTATCTTCTTCCTTTATATTGTTCAATTCTACCTTGTATACCGAAGAGAATATTTTCCTAAAGACTCCCCTGAAAAATTACAATATATTTTACTTCATGAATCGATTGGTGCTTTTTTGCTTATTTTTGCCTTATTCATGATCACCTTACGTTATGTGGGTAACAGACCCCCCATGCCAACGACAATGCCGCGTATACATCAACTCAGTGCTAAGGCGGTTCATTTCTTGCTTTACTTTGTTATGTTATTTCAACCCATATCAGGCATATTGATGTCGCAGTATGCTGGGTACCCTGTTGAAGTATTTTCCTTGTTCAAAATTCCTGATCTTGTGCAAAAAAATGAAGCCCTCGGTAATGTAATGCACTCACTTCATGAATGGAGTTCTTTTGCCATTATTGGATTGGTGTCTGCGCATATTTTAGCCGCGCTTTATCATCATTTTGTTGTAAAAGATGAGGTATTAAAAAGGATGTTGCCTCGTTGAGAGTTTTGATCGGCCATCCCTGCTAAGCAGAGATGGCCAAAACTACATTGATACCTTTTGAACACAATATTTGGGCCATGGTATTTCTTGAGCGTAAAATCCAGTCTTGATATGTCTTTATGCAATCCGTGCGTAATGGGATAAGTTTTTCTTTTGCCTGTAAGTCTTTAGACACTATTTCAATCGCTTTGTATATAATGAAAACACCACAGTTATGATCATCGCGTTGCTCATAAGCGGATAGGTTATCAAACTTTGGTATAAAACCTCTATTTTTGAAATACGCCTTGAGTGTGTCTTGGTAAGATTTTGTAAGGTTTTTGGCATATGAATTATAATATTGAATATGTGCCATTCTTTTACCAATAACCTTGGTTAACTTTACAACAGCAACCGTATAATGCTCCTTAATGAGAAACGGCATAATGTAATAGCGCGCGTCAGTTAAATTGATAGTATTATACTGCTCTTTTTCCAATGCCCATTCTAGATAAAGCTCAAAAACATTGACTTTTGAATCGATAAATAACCTATTTCGCGCAATACCTTGTTTTGTTTTTAACTTTTTTAATAGACTGCTTTGTGTTAGGTAGGTTAAATCATCATGGCTATAAACTGGCAATACCGTGACTTTATCTTTAAGATGCTCTCGTTCTAAAAGCATCTGCTTTAAGGATTCTTCTATGGTAATGTTATCTAAAAGAGAGTCCTTTTTTATAACAATTTGCTGCTTTCCCTGGTACGCAAGCTTATAGGACTGATGATAGCTATCATGATAGTGCGAAAACGCCTTTTTAATGGCGACATGAAGGTTGTTTTGAACATTCATTATTTCCAAAATATCAGTATGATTTTGAAAAGACACCCTTTCACACCTTGTTATACCCTGTAAAAAACTTGAAATATCATAAAGGAAATGATCTAAAAGGTGCAATATATACGCTTTTTTTTGCGATAGTTACCCTAAAATGGCGTATCAATGGACTTACCCCCTCTGTCAGGAAAGATGTCGCCTTAATTGAAAAATAACCTGTGGGGCGATA
>CAZHSJ010000262.1:0-3268 GCA_964535225.1 Uncultured Candidatus Berkiella sp.
TGGCATTTTCTTGATCTAACAAATAGGCCGGATATTTTTTCCATTCTTGTGGCAAGTCTGTTTGCTGGGGATCAAGGCTTTTAGCATTTTCAATTTCAACTAAGCGTAACTCGTTTTGGGGCGCAAATGACCATACTTCTGACGTTGGCCATGGGGCAGGAATTTTGGGAAAGGTGATAATTGATTGTTTACCTAAAAACCGGCTTTTAATTCTTACCTCCCAAACGCCAGGTTTAATTTGCATGCGCAACATGCCATTTTCTTCTATTCTGGCCGGCAAAGGACTTTGTAGCGACATCGGCAAGGACTCTTTGAGTAAAACGGGGCCCACCGAAACCTCTCGAATTTTTCCCGTTGCTTTAAGACGAAGAAAGGTATTATCAATGAGGGGGATCCCATCTTCAAATAAACGATAGGCCGTGATTGTTAAGGTGTCGGCTTGTTCTGTCATTTGCCCTTGGTCTATTTGCTGACGAAACCATATTTTACCGCTATCATCACGCATCGCTTGATCAATAGATTTACCTAATAATGTCAACGCTAAACTGCCAACAGTGGGTGGCACTTGTAAATAATCTGGTGTGGTAAGCCAATTAAATTGACCTGAAATAATATATTCACCTGCGGGTAACATCACAGCGGGGGTATTGTTATGGGCAATAACGGCAACAGGCTTACCATTAATTTTTACTTCCAATGGCCAGTTTTCGCCATCTCCAGGCAAGGGAACCCAACCCTGAACATAGTTAACCACTTTTTGCGTAAATTTACCTTGTTGATTATCGACTGTTAGCTCAAGAAAACTTGGCCAGACGCAATAATGAACTTCTGCGTTGTTATAAGGAGTTGGGCATAATTTTTGTTCATGACCATAAAGTACCCATTCTTGCCAAACCTTTAGCGGCTCGGGAACAACGACCGTACTTGCGTATGCCCACTGTGATAGCAACAACAAAATGAAACATACTCGTCTAAGCGTCGTCATCCTTGACCCCTTTGAGCTTGAATACTAACAAAATAAAATAATGGAAAAATACGATACCTTAGATTTAAATCTACTCTATATTTTCCAAAAGTTTAAGTAATCTCACTTTAGAAACAGGCTCAATCGTTTTAAGCTCTTGAGCAAACAATGAAATCCGGAGCTCTTCGATTTTCCATCGAAATGCAATCAATGGATGAAAGGGTGATCTAAAAGATGTATCTTTGGTATTAAGCTTACTTGTGTAAACTTTTAAAACCCCCTCTATTTCTCTATTTGCTTGTTTATCTTTTTCCCCCATTCTTGGCAATTTTTCCAATCTACTTTGCATGGCCTTCAAATAAACAGGATATCGCTTTAACCAAACAAGTGGCGTTTCTTGAACAAACTTTAATGTAAACAGCGCGCTAAGCTGTGCTTGCAGATCATTTTGCAATTGCTTATCAAGGCTTTGAGATATCCTGCTTAACATGGCTTGCACAATTAAATAGGCATTTAATACTGAATTAAGTAAAGTAAGTGTTTGATTAACTATCGTGGTAAATTCTAAACGCGCCTTATTGAGCTTTTTCTCAAAAGCGTTATGGGAATATATTAAAGGTTCATCATCAACAAACAAGAAAAGCGCCGCACAAAGAAAAACATCATCACACAAGCTATCAAAATTTCCCCATGGCTCATAACGCTTTGTTAGGTCTTTTCTTATTTGCTGAGGGATGTTTCGTTTAATATTTTTGCACGATTCTTGTAAGGTAAGTAAAAATATCCTAGCAAGGCCTTTTCGATGATAAAATTCGGCTTGATCGCGAGCATCAAATAACTTTATGCTTAAACTTGTTTGATTATCTACCAGTGCTGGGTAATAAATATAGTCTAAGTTATTTCTTTTAACCGTATACTCTTTTGGCAGATCTTGAAAGTCCCACTGCGTGATTTTATCTCTTTCAATGCTCTGTGTGCTTGAATAAATTTCTAGATAATCTTCTTTTAGTTCTTGATAGAGTTGCTTTATATTATCTCCTTTTGCAAGAATTTCTCCATTTGCATTAATCACCTTAAAATGCATCATAAGATAAGACGGATATTGCAGCTGTTGCCAACAGTCTTTTCCTAAAGAAATCCCGCTAATTTCTTCTAAATAGGCTTGTAGTGCCGATTCAAGGCTCTTTTTTGCAAATGATATCTTGGTTAAGGCTTTTTTCACATAATCAGGTACCGGCACAAACAACGTGCGGTTTCTTTTTGGTAACGCGCGAATAAGAAAATCAATTTTATCCTCAAGCAACCCTGGCACAAGATACGAAAAATCTTCATCCTTAATATATTTAAGCATTTCAAAGGGCACAATAAGCGTTACCCCATCCTGTGGCTCATTTAAATCAAAATGATAACTCAATTCAAATGGTTGATCTTTGATGGTGAGTGTGTTGGGATACAAAGCCAATAAATCGGCTGGGATCTCATTAAGCAAAATACCTTGTTGATTTATACACAGACTTTCTTGATTGTGTTTTTCTAGATACTTTTCTAAGGCTCTCACTGAACAAACATAAAAAGGAATAGTAGCTTCATAGAAGGCAGCTATTTTTGATTCGTCTAACAAGATTAATTTTTTTCTGATCCTATCTTCAAGATTTTCAACTTCTTTTCTTTTTATTTTGTTTTTCTGATAAAAAGGAAAAGGTTGAAGCATTTGCTCTTGTACTAATCCTTGCTCAATGAAGATTTTTCGCGCATCACGAGGGGCAACACGTTCATAATTTATTTTTTTCTTGTTGTAGATCTCTAACCCAAATAATGACGCTCTTTCAAAGGCGACCACATTTCCCGATTTAGGATCAAAATGCGGCTCATCATATTGTTTTTTTAACAAACTTTGCGCAACTTCTTCTATCCACGGCGTTTCAATAGCACCATTAATTCTTGCATAGGTTTTTGAAGTATGAACTATTTCAGAAGATAACATCCACCTGGGTGTTTTTTTAAACACACTCGATTGTGGGTGAATAAAAAATTTAATCCCCCTCGCACCTGTATATTCCTTTTTCTCATCTTTAACGCCAATGCCATCGATAAATCCACACAGTAAAGACTTATGAACAAGTGAATAATCCACCGGCACTTGATTTACTTTAAAGTTAAGTTCATTGGCAATTTGGCACAGTTGTTGATGCACATCAATCCATTCTAATACTCGCAAAAAGGAAAGAAAATTTTCATGGCATAACTTACGCATTTTCTGGTGAGACAATTGCGCACGGTGCGACATGATGAAATGCCAAAGAT
>CAZHSJ010000263.1:0-3266 GCA_964535225.1 Uncultured Candidatus Berkiella sp.
GTGTATAATACTTTCTTAGTTCATCATTTTCTTGCTTCTGGATTAAAAATTTCTCGTAGGAAACAAGGTTAAAGGGCGATACGCCAATTTTAACAACATAAGGTCCAATATGTGGCACCTCTTTGGGAACGGGTTGCGGCTTTCTCTGTTTAAGAGGCAAATTTAAGGTTTTTAACCATTCCTTAACTTCGGTTAACAAGTTGTTAAACTCAACATATTCACTTGCTCTTTTTCTTACTGAGGGTAAGACACTCACCATGGATACCATCTGGGCGTACCCTTTAATGGAACTGTCTCCTGCCTTAAGAATGAGGGGGAGAAATTTCCATTCAAGATCTGAAATTTTACCCTCAAGCAATAATTCTTTAGCTAATTCGAGATACCCTATGCCCGCATGGCTCTTTGGCGGTAGATTTATAACAAATTTAAGGTGATTCAAAAAATTAACTCTAGAGAAAGACTCAGACTCATATTTTATGCTTGAAATACGATATTCTTTAATACAAGGTATAGTTAACAAAAATTCAACCACATCTTGATGATTACACTGTGCCGCTACTCTCAATACACTATTTTGATTAAAAGCAGCGAGCTCTTTGAGCTCATCATCCTCTAACAAACTCATAACCTCAGTAAGATTACCACTATAGGCGGCTACTTCAAGATCTTTAAATTTAAACCACAACGCATCGCTAACATTCACAGTTCTCTTTACACTCGCGAGCGCATCTAAAATAGACGGAAGGGCTAACCCCTTAATCATGGCATATTCTGCAGGTTGTGCTTCTATGCAGTTTGAAACAATAAATTCGCAGATCTCTTTTTCAAGTGTAATTTCTTTTTCATCTAGGCGAACCATATCCTGAATTGATTTCAGTTGAAGAGTTAATGATTTTTGCTTTATCTTTGTTATTCTGTTAACTTTTTGTTGAAATGCTTGGTAAATCATACGATATCTCTCTATGTAAAATAGAAAGAAATCTTACCAATTATTATATCTAGGATCAATTTTAGAATGTCGTCTTACTCATCAAAAGAAAACATCATCAACCTCATCTCTGTTTTCTTTTAAAATCCACTCGTGTTTGTGCAAATATAATTCTTTTAGGGTTTCTTTATCTGAAGCAATAAGATCCATCCCACGATTATCGTAAAGATTCAACACCAGTTTTTTGCTTATGTTGATGATATAGCATTCGCCCTTAAAATGATCTAAATGGGGTTTGTTCTCACGGTGATTTATATAAACATAATTCAACAGTAAATTTTTATAGTTAAGATCTTGAACCTTTAAACCGCTAATGCTTAGGCGAGCCCATGAGGCAGGCTGGGCATCACTATAAACTTCTTTTTCTGTAGAATATTCAATTTCACATGATTCAATATTCACTATTTGTTTAAAAATAAAATGATTATTGTCAATCTTTTGGTCATTCGCTAACTCCTGATAAACAACAGCAATGTCATCGTCTTCATGAAAAACATATTCAAATATATCAATTGCACGTTTAAACCCATCATTAAAATATTTCTCATTAATTACGGCAACATCTGAAGATCCAATTTCAAAGCGGATCCCAATAGGCCAGTTATAAAATAACGGTTTTTCTATTTTAAGACCTTTAAAATTTTTCTCTACAAAAGATTTCATTGAATTAGTGCTCATCTGTTTAGAGTTAAGATATTCAAACTTACCCTTAAACCACGTTAGGCAAGTAAAATCCCATAACGGTATTTAAAATGAGCGTCAGAAGTATCCAGCAAATAGCTGGACATTATAATTAATAGAATGACAAGGATTTAAACTTACATCCGCTGAAAGTATGCTTAAGAACGTATTTAACAGCATAATTTTCTTGTTTATCCAGTTTAAATCTAGGTTTAAAAATACAATGAAACAGCGTTGTTATACACTAGTTTTTGAATCGTATCAAATGAGTACGATGCTTATTCTAACATAGCCTTGCTTCAATAAAAGGTTGTTCATCCACTTATACAAATGATTATCATTAAGCACTAAAAGCGCATTCGATTTGTGAATTATTTTGTGTCATAAAAAACACAAAATACTATGTCAGGCACCTGATAGCCTCTTAAGAAAAATATAAAGTGATTTAAGTCTCTTATAAAAATGGTATAATGATTGCCCCTAAACGATAGGCTAATAACACTATGATGAAAGGCGCAGCGACTTCTTCCAGTACTAGCAATGAACTTCATTACTATACTTTTTGGGACATGGACGACACCCTTTTAACAATGCAAAAATTTACTTTTAAAAATCCACATCTTTTATTACCCATTTTACTTTATCAAACACATAGCCCCAATCAAGAACTCGGGGTAATGACACTACGCCCCCCCCAAGATGATACCGTTGAATACTCCGTTAAGGATTTTGTAACTGATGTTGCTCATTTTGGGATTGAATTCCCGCAAAATCACATAGTTTTCTGTGGAGGCGGCGAGCTGGATGTGCGCGATCAACGATCTCGTCATGATTCAGATGCAGCTTTTGCTTACCTTATTTCAAAATTCAAAGAACTCTCCCTTACCAAAGGCGAACAAGCACAAGTTCGCATCGCACAATTAGAGGCGATGAAAAAAGAGCTTCATGAGGCGAAACATCTTGGTAAAAACAATTTTATCTGTTTTTTCTTAGAATCTAAATTAAACAAAGACACGCAAACATATCAATTTTCAAAGAGTCAGTGTCATGCAGCATTACAGAGATTTGTGCTTGTTGATGATGCGGATAGAAATGCGTCTGCGATCAACGCTTTAGGTGAAAACTTTAGGGGTATTTTAGCTTCTAAACCAGGAAAAATATTAGCTGGTGATGATGAAAGTCTTTGGTATTCTATTAACTATCTCACCCTCCTCGCAGAGCATATTGGGTTTGCTCATTATGCCATGGATGTTTTACAAAACCCCAAAGAGCATCGCGATGACAACACGATGCAACAATTTGCTGCCTTGCTTTATTGTTGGCAAGCATTTCCTGATAAATGTCTCGTCGAAAATTTCTATGACATCGAAAAAAGATTAAACAGCAAAGAATATATTCAAGTGTATTCTATGTTGGACTATATTAGGGAAAATACCTCAGCCCATCCCCTTACGAAATACCGGGCGGTTGATGCGTTATTGGAATTCTTTAAAGTAAAAGCTAATTGCGTTCTTAAAGAGAGATTAAGCATTCTTGAACAAGAAATAAATGAACTTTTTAGCCCTGTTTCCTCATCAGAAAAAGAAGGCAGCATGAA
>CAZHSJ010000264.1:0-3257 GCA_964535225.1 Uncultured Candidatus Berkiella sp.
TTTTCATTCACTAAGGCAATATCCATGAAATGAATCTCACCATTTAAAAACGCTGCTACCGCTACTTCATTGCTGGCATTTAATACACAAGGCGCCGCATTACCTAGGTTTAAAGCATCATAAGCTAATTGCAGGCAACGAAACTTGGCAGATGGCTTGAGAAAGGTTAATTGGCCAATGTCAGTCAGTGATAATCTTTTAGCGCCACAAGCATTTCTTACAGGCCATGATAAACAATATGAAATGGGTACCCGCATATCAGGTACCCCTAATTGTGCTAAGACTGACCCATCTTGGTACTCTACTAAGGAATGAATAATACTTTGGGGATGAATCACCACCTCAATATCACAGCCGCTAAAACGAAACAGTTTGCTTGCCTCAATAACTTCTAACCCTTTGTTCATCAGGGTTGCGCAGTCAACTGTTATCTTCTTGCCCATCACCCAATTCGGATGCTTACAGGCCATTTCCGGCGTTACGCTAAGCAAGTCTTCGTGCGTAAAGTTTAAAAAAGGCCCACCTGATGCGGTCAAAATGAGCTTATGTACACCTTGAGGCTGCTCACCCGCAATATAACCTTGGGGCATGCATTGAAATAAAGCATTGTGCTCACTATCAATGGGAAGGATCTTTGCCCCATGTTGGCGAGCTTTTGCAATGAGTAAATCCCCTGCCATCACTAAAGGCTCTTTGTTGGCAATTAAGACCTCTTTTCCTGCCTCAACAGCGCTTAATGTAGAGCTAAGTCCTGCCGAACCTACAATTGCGCAAACCACTTTATCAACCTGAGGCAATTTAGTGATTAATCCTAAACCAGATTGCCCGCTTAATACCTCGGTTTTTAAGCCTTGCGATTGAACAAGCTTACTAAGTTCATGGGCTGCTTTTTCATCCGTCATAACAGCATACAAAGGAGAAAAGCGTTGGCACTGCTCAAAAAGCACAGCCACATTTTGATTGGCGCTCAAAGCAATAACCTGAAACTTATCAGGATGACGGCTGATAACGTCAAGGGTATTTAAGCCAATAGAACCTGTGGCGCCCAAAATGGCAACACCACAACCTGTTTTACTCATTTTATTATCCACACCAAACTCAGCGCAAAAACAGGTAATACGGCTATTAAACTATCAATTCTATCGAGCATGCCACCATGTCCTGGCAAAAGCTCACCGCTGTCTTTTACGCCACACAGGCGTTTTAATAGGCTCTCAAACAGATCGCCAACAACCGCTAATAAGATGGTGATGTAGCAAAGGCTTATCCAAGCCGAAAAGGGGATAAGGTATGTTCTAAAGCCAGTTTGGCTTAAGCTAAAATACATTAATATGCCCAACACTAAGGTGCCAATTAGGCATCCATAAAACCCTTCGATGGTTTTCTTTGGGCTAATTTTAAGGGCTAAAGGCTGCTTGCCAAATCTTCTCCCCACAAAAAAGGCAAAAGAATCGCAAGCCCAGACAAGTATCAGTAATGAAATAATCCACACTTCCCCCCTGGGTAAGGCTTTAATCACACTTAACCCATACCAGGCAGTGCATAACACCACTAACCCCATGACGGCCTTAGCATGACTGTACATGAGTATTTGTGGCGCCCTATCACGATAGGTCAATATCCAATAAGAAGGTAACAGCCAAAAAGCTGCGCCCAACAATAAGAGGCTATGACACTGACACCATCCTAACAGCGCGCACACAATGAAAAAGGCCACAACGTAAAGGCTTGCTTTAAAGGTGTCTAACTCACACAGCATGGCCCATTCGTAGGCCCCCCATCCCATGACAAGTGCTGCCAACAAGGAAAAATAGAAGGCAGGAAAATAGACTACCGCCCCCAATACGATTGGGATAAGAATTAGCGCTGTGATCATCCTTTTTAAAAGCATAATTATCCTAGTTGTTCTGCCGTTAAACCAAAACGCCTCTCACGTGACGCAAATTCATTTAACGCATTTTCAAATTGCGCCTTAGAAAAATCAGGCCACAACGTATTGGTGAAATAAAGCTCAGTATAAGCAAGTTCCCATAAAATAAAGTTACTTATCCGCAAAACGCCACCTGTTCTAATAAAAAGATCGGGTTCGGGCAGGTTAGCAAGTGAGAGCGAATGACTGATCAGTTCTTCGGTAATTTTCTTCTCACCCTTATCGACAATTTTTTGCACACTGTTAAGCAAATCCCAGCGACCACTGTAATTAACAGCAAGATTAAGGACTAAACCGTCGTTTTGAGCGGTAAGTTCTTCTGCATCAACAATGGCCTGTAAGAGGGCGCGATGAAAGGCTGTTCTATCCCCTATTACCTTTAGCTTAATGTTATTTTCATGGAGTTTGGCAATATCTTTACGCAGCACCAAGAAAAATAACCTAAATAAGTTTCGCACTTCACTCGTAGGGCGTTTCCAGTTTTCAACCCCAAAGGCAAATAAGGTTAACACCTTAATTTTTTTTTCTTGGCAATTGGCTATAACTTCTTTGACTGCCTCAACACCTTTACGATGGCCCTTGGTGCGGCTTTGTCCCCTCGCTTTTGCCCAACGACCATTTCCATCCATAATGATGGCAACATGCGAAGGCATATTCGCTGTATTGGCTTTAATACCGGGGTGCGTTGCGTAGCTATACAAGAAACTAGATCTCCATTAAATCTTTTTCTCGTTTATTTAGCATTTCGTCGATTTGATGAATATAACTGTCAGTAAGTTTTTGCATCATATCTTCTGCTTTACGGCTATCATCTTCACTAATGGATTTTGATTTTAATAAATCTTTTATATGCTGATTTGAATCGCGTCGAATGTTGCGTATGGCAACCTTTGCATTTTCACCTTCTGCTTTAACTTTTTTAATCAATTCCTTTCTACGTTCTTCGCTTAAAGGAGGCAAGGGAACACGAATGACATCGCCTGAAGTGGCTGGATTTAATCCTAAATCCCCTGCACGGATTGCCTTTTCAATATCCGGCACAATCCGCTTTTCAAAGGGCTTTACGGTAAGCATTAAAGCCCCTTCAACACCAATACTCGCTAATTGCGTTAAGGGAGTTGGATTGCCATAATAAGTAACCATAACGCCATCTAATAAACTGGGGTGCGCACGGCCTGCACGGAGCTTGCTAAGCTCATCCTCTAACGCGCGAATACTTTTTGTCATTCTTTCTTTGGCATCTTTTTGAATATTATTTATCATGGCTACCCTCTTTCTACCAACGTACCCTCATTCTCACCCTTGAGGATCCGATATAAAGCATTTG
>CAZHSJ010000265.1:0-3233 GCA_964535225.1 Uncultured Candidatus Berkiella sp.
AAATGCATGCCAAAATTGATGAATGGTTGATGTAGCACTTACATGACTACGAATCGAAAATATTTCAATCTGTTGCTATTGGCTCTATTGAGGAATTGGATTTTGCTAAAACTGGGCAAGAAAAAGCGGAAAAGCCACAAGCTTCCTTAGAGCAGGAAAAAGATGACTTTAAAGAGACGATTGAAAAAATAAAGCATACGCTAAAAGATAAAGTACAAGATGTTCGCTTAACGGGGAGATTAACTGCCTCTCCTTCGTGCGTTGTTACTGAAGAAGGGCAAATGTCTAATCAAATGCAAAGATTGATGCGATCGGCAGGGCAAGCGATAAACACGAAACCCATTTTAGAGTTAAACCCCCATCATTTGCTGGTAAAAAGACTTAAAATTGAGAAAGACGAAAAAAGTTTTAGCGATTTGAGTCAGGTGTTACTTGATCAAGCCATTTTGGCAGAAGGAGGGCAATTGGATGATCCTGCCACTTTTGTTAAAAGATTCAATGAGCTCTTAGTGCATGTTGCCAACAAGGGAAATGGTCGTGAACAATAATATAAGGGGAGCTATGCTCCCCTTTTCTTTGCGCCAAACCTATTTTAGACATGCAATGGTGTGGTACACCTTATTATTGTTATCAGCCAACTTTGTTGGTGATCGCTCATTTCAATTATTTTATTTTTCCTATTCCGCCGGTACCTTGGTAATCCAATTTGTGTTTTGCTGGATCATCGGCTTTAGTGAAACATTGGGGTTTCGACGTACAACGTATCTTATTTGGTCCTCCTCCTTGGTTAATTTGGCGGTAGCCTTCATTGCTTATTTTCTGTTGCAATTCCCTATCCCAGAGTTTTGGATAAACCCTGAAGATGGTATGACGGTTTGGCACCGGTTGAATATGGTTATCATGCTCACCGTTGGGTACACCCTAAGCGCGCTTGCCATGGTTTTTGCAGGCTTTTACCTTAAACTGATCTTGGGTAATAAATGGTTAATCAGTAGAGTTTCTCTCACCCTACTGGTAGGGTTAGTTGTTGATATTGTGGTGCTTATGCCAATTTTGTATTTTTTGGCACCGGATAAGTATTTGGCGCTGTGGAAAATGTTATCGCTTATTTCAGTTAAATTATCGTTAAATATAATGGCTATTCCTGTTTGTTATGTGCTTATCCAGGTGCTGAAAAAAAGAAGTACCTATTTTAGAACTTTGACGTAGTGCTTCTAATCGCAGTTTTCTATAACATATTGATATATAATGATTTATTATATGATGTGTCGATAAAATCGTCATTTTTCGATATATTTAGCTGACATGTTGATCCAATCGACATATGCTAAAAATATGTTTCTCTTTCCAAAACTTCTTCACTTTGAAGCTTGAAGGAACATACTTTAAGTGCTCAGAGACTTCTTTGTCTATCTTATGTAATTTTTATGATTTCTCGTTTAAGCGCTCCGCCTGTTCTGGAGGAGTTAAAAACCTACATGCAGGCTCAATTTGTAAGTTTCCATCAGCAAAATCAAGACAACAAAACCAAAAACCAGCAACGATTAGCGAATGAGGCTATTAAATTAGAGATAGAAATGGAAAGATAAAAAAACTGAGTCCCTATCGTGATTGTTACTTTGACTCAACGATTTAATACATCAGCGGGGCAGTATTGCCCCTTTATGTTTTACTACTATTAGTCCTTATTAATCGATTATCGATAGGCTTCGATGATTTTCTGTATGCTCCCCATCGCTATAAAAGTGATGTGGTTTCTTTTATCACCAAAATCGTTTTTTTTCGAATATTCATGAACATTTTTAAACTTATGTCGCTCTTGTTATTTTTAAGCGTATTATTGGCACCCTTCTTTGATTGTTGTCAACTGGCAACGGATTCGATTCGTTGGTTTGCTGAGATGGTGCTTTGTTCCCATGTGAATTTTCAAAAGCTTGTAATGGCCTATAATCGATTACTGAATACATACCTTGATAATTGAAATCATCGAATATATCATCCTTGAATATATCATCATAGTTGTCTTGGTCATTATCCCCTGGTTGCGTTGGCTTTAGAGGTTCATTTCTTGCTGTACCCACTTCAGCGGCAACAGGCAAAGATTTGACAGAGCTTTCTAACCCGCTCTGCTTCGCGTTATTGATTAAAATATTTAGTAATGTGCTAGGATCATGATTTGTATTTTTAGAGAAAAGAATAAGACAAGGACTTCTGGAATTTAATGCTGGTTTCTGAAACGTATTTTTTAAATCGTCGGATTTTTGATAGAGTGCATGCAACATTGCATTAATTCTTGGGAAAAAGTGTTTTTCGTTATATTTCGTCGCTAGCTTAACGTAAACATGTACACCTTTAATATCTAAAGATTCAATCAGCTCGCCGCTTGATAACAGCTTTTTCCAAGGATGTCTCTCTTCTCTTTTTTGCTGCTGTTTTACATTTTGTAGCTTTGGTGATTTAACACCTTCTTCATCAGTTTCAAAGTTAAAGTTTTTGGCAGAAACTCTTTTCTTTTTTGGATAGGCTACGTTAGTGTTACCAAAGTCTACCAGCGCATTTAATACTTCTTGTGCATTTGTATAGTGATTTTCATTTCGCAAAATTAAAGTGGGTTGGTCGTTATTTATTCTAATTCTTTCAAATACTTCATTAAATTTCCGTTGATTTTTCCATATATTGTAAAACATAAATTTAATATGAACGTAATTGGCAGGATCATCAATCTCATCTTGGAGTGAAATTGAAACTAAACGTCCTTTTAGTGTTACCTTTTTGATGAGTTTGCCCTGGCCGAGTAACTTTTTCCATTGACTCATATTGATAACCTTGAGTATCTATGTTTTAAAATTTAGCGACAAGTTTAATTCGTAATTTAAGAATAGCCAGCGAACTGTTCTTTTGTGGTGTTCCGCGCTAGTAGGATATTATACACAAGAGAGGCTTTTTGCATTGCGATATTTGATCAATTATCAATATCCAAACTGTAACACGTCACTATTCGTTAATATAGAGTTGTAACGGTATATTCGGACCACCTATTCAAATAATAAGTTACCAAACAAACTTTCATTTTATGGAGCTACTCTTAAAAGAGCAAAATGGGTATAGTAAATTTGAATAAGCATTAATTTAATTCCCTCTATATCTCACACGATGAATCAGCTCAGCATCTTTTTCCTTTTGCGCCACAAATCCCGCAGCAAAAGCTTTGGGGTGTTTAAGCGAATTAGCTC
>CAZHSJ010000266.1:0-3209 GCA_964535225.1 Uncultured Candidatus Berkiella sp.
ATGAAAATACAGGGCATTTGCTATTATTAATAGCGTCAATGGCTTTGGTAATGTGTTCAGCCATCGGGAAACGTGCACCCGTACCAACAATCGCGTCAACCACCACATCTGCACTAATCGCTTGGCCATTAAAGGGGATAACATTTGATTTGGTTGCAAGCCAATCTTGATAGGCTTGTTTGCATTCTGGCGAGGAGGCCTCTGTCACCTCATTAACCGCATAAATGGTAACGCTAATCCCGTCTTCCTTTGCTAGCCTGGCTAACACATAGCCATCCCCCCCGTTATTGCCAGCCCCACAGATAACAGCGAGGGTTTTAATGTTTGGCCATTCTTCTTTGAGTACAATTAAAGAAGCTTGTGCTGCTCGGGTCATTAATTGATAACCACTAATCGGAATATGCGCAATAGCTGCTTTATCAATTTTTTTCACATCGTCGGCGTAATATAAGGCTATGGGCAAGTCACTCACTGTCTGCTTCCTGTGTTGTTTGCTCCAACTTAAAAAAATGATCCCGATAGTGGCG
Organism: Uncultured Candidatus Berkiella sp.; assembly: GCA_964535225.1. Lineage (GTDB taxonomy): Bacteria > Pseudomonadota > Gammaproteobacteria > Berkiellales > Berkiellaceae > Berkiella. The sequence goes on from CAZHSJ010000266.1 coordinate 528, forward strand.
TAATTCTTCTATCGATTCTTTAATATCTTCCAGTGCCAAATGGTGACCCGCTTTAGTCACTTTTTGATATACCGAGGGGGCCCATAATTTGGCTAATTCCTTTACTGTGCTCACATCCAAATGACGATAATGGAAGTAGGCTTCTAATTCTGGCATTAATCGATTCAAGAAACGCCTGTCCTGGCAAATCGTATTACCACACATGGGTGAGGCTTTTGGGGCGACATATTGTTTAACAAAAGCCAATGTTTGCGCCATAGCTTGTTCATAGGTAATCGTGCTTTGCTTTACTCTGGCAATCAGTCCGGATTGACCATGCTGTTTTTGGTTCCACTCATCCATTTTAGCCAAAACTTCATCAGGCTGAAAAATGGCCAAGTTAGGGCCCTCTGCTACTGTATTCAGATTGCCATCGGTAATTAAGGTTGCGATTTCTAAGATGGCATCGTTTTGAGTGTCTAAGCCAGTCATTTCTAGATCTATCCAAATCAAATGGGTTGGCTTATCATTCATAATATATCCTTAGACTGACTTATTATAATATAATGGCGAAAAGACGACTTACACACCGTCAAATGATTCGGCAAAAAGCGCAGCAAGCAAAAAGGCTTGCCACAGTGAATCAGCTTGAAAACTCAAAAGACACCTTAAACCAAAGTTTAGGCCCTCTACAACCTGGTGTCTTAGTAGCGCATTACGGTACCACCCTGATTGTTGAAAACCAAGTAGGACAGCACTTTAGCTGCAACAGCAGGCAAAATCTTGGCACCTTAGTTACGGGGGATGAGGTGATATGGCAACTAAGTGATACAGGCAAAGGTGTTGTGGTTGCTTGTAATGAGCGCCGCTCGGTGATTACCCGCCCTGACAGGCGCTCTTTTAAGCCCATTGTGGCGAATGTCGATTTGATTGTTATTGTGTGTGCGTTGAAGCCACTGCCTCATAAAACGACGCTTGATAGGTATTTAATCATTGCAAAGCGTTTAAATATCCCTGCCCTCATTGTGGTGAATAAATCTGATTTGGCTGTTAAAACGGATTTAGTAGAAAAAATAGCGCATTACCAACACCTTGGTTATACCTGCTTAGAAGTCAGTAGTAAAACCGGTAATGGAATAACCGCCTTGGCAAAGGCATTACAAGGAAAGAACGCGGTGTTAATGGGACAATCCGGCGTTGGAAAATCGAGCTTATTAAACTCCCTGATACCAGATGCCGGCGCGCAAACGCAAGAACTCTCTAACATCACCGCCGGACGCCAAACAACTTCTTCGTCCAAACTGTATCATTTACCCAACGGTGGCAACCTCATTGATTCCCCTGGTATTCATGAATTTAGCTTATCCCACTTTAGTACGCTGGAGATTGAGCAAGGGTTTATCGAGTTTTACCCTTACCTTGGCCAGTGTAAATTCAGAAACTGCCAACACCAGCGTGAACCCGGCTGTGCTTTACAGGGGGCAGTCCAAGAAGGCAAAATTGCCCCTTTTCGTTTACAAAGTTACCATACCATAATTGGTGATTTAAATAACAAATAATAAGAGAGAGATCGGTGCACTACCCGCTTAAAGTTTGGCGACAATTTTTACTTCCACAACATGCGCTCTCCCGTTTTGGTGGGTGCCTCTCGCAAAGTGAAATTCCCTGGTTAAAGAATTATCTGATTCGGTATTTTTTAAATCGCTACGATGTCAATATGAATGAGGCGATTGTTGAAGATCCTTTTGCCTACCCTTCTTATCATGAGTTCTTTATTCGTCGTTTAAAGCCGGATCTGCGCCCTATCGATCCTTCTCCCACTTCGATTGTGTCGCCTTGTGATGGCGAAATTTCTCAGATAGGCAGTATTGAACAAGGCTCGTTATTACAAGCTAAAGGCAAGTCGTTTACCTTAAAAGCATTACTGGGTAGTGAAGAAGACGGCAAACCATTTGAGAAGGGACGATTTGCAACCATCTATTTAGCACCTAAAGATTACCATCGTGTTCATATGCCACTGACGGGCACCTTAACGCACTTAAGGTATATCCCAGGCAAATTGTTTTCTGTTAATCCACTTACTACGAATCATATTGATAATTTATTTGCGAAAAATGAACGTGTAGTCGCTTTTTTTAAGCACGACCAGGGATCCTTTGCCATAATATTAGTAGGAGCTATGATCGTTGGTAGCATCTTTACTCGCTGGGGAGGCCCCATAACGCCCCACCGCGGGAAGGAAACAAGAGATATTTTATACCCACAGTTGCCTGAGCAGCACATCAAATTAGACAAAGGCGACGAAATGGGTTACTTTTCATTGGGCTCGACTGTAATTGTCTTGCTTGATGAGAAGGCTGGTTGGGGTTATGATCTTAGCCAGAATACTCGGCTTGTTGTCGGCCAAGGAATTGGTCATTTGCTGTCATGATTTCATTCCACTCTTAAATGAGCAAGGGGAAACAGTGTCACCAGAACAAGTTCAATTCTGCTACGCAATTGTGCAGGGAAAACCTCATCCTAGGATCCCTTACGTAGAGCTACTCCCTAAAAACGATATATTTAAGAATTCTGACTTTAAATTCTATCCAGGCATTTTTGCACTCTGGGCTTATCGTCAAGAAAACGCCCAGGAGATTGTGAAAAAGTTGCAACAGCTTTTTCCCACCGAACCCCTACCTGAAGGATTTAAAGCCGCGTCTA
>CAZHSJ010000267.1:0-3209 GCA_964535225.1 Uncultured Candidatus Berkiella sp.
TTTAACAAAATCTTCATAATGAAATTGGCGAGATTTTGCAAGAGGGTGCGTCCATAAAATACAAGCGCTAGCGAGATCTGTTTTTTGGGGAATATCTAAAAAATAAGGTGCAAATTCTTTGGGGTAATTGTTTAGCAAGGTTTGAATATGATTATCGATATCGCTTTGCTTAGCCTCTTTAAGCGCTTTTTCTTTTAAATCTGAAAAGGCTAAGCGTGAGGAAGCGGCCAATAATTCAACGGCTTTATAGTCAAGAGGAGCTTTAGCTGTTGCATAGGCTTTAACCAAGGAGGCTTCTAAGGCTTGGTCATAATTTTGGTAAGTATCATGTTGTTGCAATTCTATAAGCGATTTAGCCAACATGTACCATGCTTGGAAATCATTTTCATTGTCTGCTAAAACACGTTGTAAGGCATAACGGCTGCCATACCAGTCTTGGCTATCAAAGGCTTGTTTAGCGTTTACCTTGCGCTCTAATTTTTCAAGTTTACTACTGGATTGTGCTTGATCAGGTTTTATCTGCTTTTGATAAAAATCATTGGCAGCGAGAAGGCGATTTTGGTCCAAAAGCGTGTGACTGCTCTCATCAGCTTTAAGCGATTGAACAAAAAATAACCCTAACAAAATAAATATTTTGGGTAGAAAGTGTGTGCGCATAGATGAAAAGCAACCCTTGTGGAGAGATGGCCATTTTTATCATATCCATCATGAAAAACAAGCGTGTTTAACTAAGTTTGAAAAAAATATCTCATTGCCTTGGCAAGGCGTGGTGTTGCGCATTTACATAAAGTAAAAAACGCTTTTTAATAGGCAAACAAAAGCCCAACATATTATGCGTGGTAGTAAAGTAACTTATATTTTGGATGGTTATGACAACACCGGAACTCATTAAACTCAATTCTCACGAATTTTCGCAAATTGAACCACTGGCTTTGTATTATGAATATGATATGTCGCGCTATTGTGGTCACTTACCTGGGTGGGAGTTTCCGCTAACGGGAAACTATGCTTCAAACGCCTTGATGCAAAATTTGAAGTCGTACTTTAAACAAGAAGATAAATATCCCTTCCTTATTCGTTTTGAGGGACATCCTGCCGGCTTCGTGATGGTGAATAAATTAGGAACATCCCCTTTTGTTGAGTGGAATATGGGAGAATTTTTCGTGCTGGCGCCTTATCAACGTCGCCATATTGGTCAAGCCATTGCGCAAAGGATATTTTCAGAATTTACTGGCGAATGGGAAGTGGCGGTTATTCCCCAAAATAAAGGTGCCTACCTTTTTTGGAAGCCGCTCATTAGCACCTTAACAGCAGGCAAGTTTTCTGAGCAAAAAAAATTACTGACATTCCCAGAAGAACATCAGATGATAGTATTTTCTTTTGAAACTAAAAAGGAACAAATGTGATTATCAGTATTATTGGGGCAGGCGCCTTAGGGAAGGCATACGGCGGCTTATTAAGCCTTGCGCATGAAGTTCATTTTCTGATGCGTTCGGATTATTCCGCGATTTCGGAAAATAAAGGTTTTCATTGTCACTTTGAGCAATTTGAAAAGAATATCTTGGTGAAAGATCCACATATTCATCACAAGGCAGATACCTTGCCATTATCAGATGTGGTGATTATTTCACTTAAAACAACTGAAAACAAAGCTATTCCTTCGCTGCTATCACATTGCTTAAAACCAAGTACGGTGATGTTGATTATTCAAAATGGGATAGGTAATGAAGAATGGGTCGCGCAATTTACCCAATGTGATATCGTGTGTGGTATTTCCAGCATGGGGGCTTTTCGTGCAAGTCCCTTGCAGGTTGAAATTCCCATTCTTGGCGAGTTGCGCCTTGCCCCATTTAGGGGGGAAAAGGCTTGTGAACAAATTAAAGTGTTGTTTAAAGAGTCGCCGATTAAGCTTGAACCCCTTATTTTTCCTTCTTATAAGGAAATAAGATGGAGAAAGTTATTGTGGAATGTCCCTTTTTCGACACTTTCCATCATTTACAAGCAAGATACTAACACACTGGCTAGTATGCAGCCCTTTGCGAGTATTGTTTTATCAGTTATGCGTGAGGTGGCCGAGATCGCTAAAACCCAAGGGGTGATGATAACCGAAGTTGATATGATGAAAATGATGGAATTAACCAAAACATTTAAAAATTATTACCCCAGCATGTATAGAGATTATTTTAAAGGTTTGCCCATCGAAAAAGAGTACATTATAGATAATGTTATTAGCATTGCTAGAGCAAATGAAGTGCAAACACCCATGTTAAATATGATTGGGGCACATTTGGAAGACTTAGGCAGCTTAAGCAACATCGTGTGTAAGTGCATTGATTGGGGAACTAAGTAGCGTGTATTTCAGTCTTATCAACAGTTTAACAGTAAAAAGATTGACGAATGAAAACACTGCTTGCTTTGATAATTGCCTATTCAGCGACAATGGTTCTGTATGATAGAACGTATCAAATGGCTACCATCCAGCAGTTGCCTGAGTTAGCCATGTGTAATTTTAAACCTGTTATTAATTACGGAGAAATTGTAACCTTAAAAGGGTATTTTGAGTCTGGAAAATGCTGTAAATATAAAGACAGAAAGTGTCAGAAGAATCTCTATTGATAACTCCAAAATTTAATCACTTAAACGAGAATTTTCCCCTGATGGCGCAACCATTTTTTAGCAAAGTTGAACAAATAATCTTCATTTTCTTTAGTCTGATGCATAGGTTGCAAAGCGAGCGCTGAGATGTCGGCATTTTTTTTGCCGACAAATTCGATATGCAAAACGCCTATCATTTCTGAACCTTTTCTTAATAAAAAATGACGATGGTCGGGGTGGCTAAATACTGCCGCTTCTTTAGAATATTCTTTGTCAGCATTGCAAACTTGTTCATGATATATTTGATGATACGCTTCCCATTCACTATCTAAGCAGGTTTGCACAACCCGCAAATAGGCGGGTCCTGCAAGAGCGTCAATTTCCTGAACAAGCGCATCTTTGGCATTACAATAAGCAACAATGTCGTTAGGATAGGAAAGGGCCGCATTTTCTTTAACCGTTTGATAGGATTTAAGATATACCGGGTGAGCCCTTAAAAAGGCCGCAAAATTAAGATGTCTTGCAATTTCGGTGCTCTCTTGTTCAAACACATGTACGTTATACCCTTCTTTTGAGAAAAATCGACGAAAAGGGATCCCATGCTCTCCTTTGGC
>CAZHSJ010000268.1:0-3183 GCA_964535225.1 Uncultured Candidatus Berkiella sp.
GTTTAGGACTTTAATAAGGACTCATCCATGAAAAAAGCGCTCAAGGTTACATTTGGTACATTGCTCGCAGTAAGTATGGCGGCGCCAATCGCAGCCTCTGCACATGATGTTTGGTACAACAATATTGCGGTGTGGGGCGACGTGACTTATATGAAACCCACCAACAATGGGTTGAGCGTGGGTGATTATGCATTGCCACCAGCACCTGCTGCCTTCGATGGTGCTCGGAACCACTTTTTCTTAGAGCCAGAAAATGAATTAGATTGGGGCTTTGGCGTGAGCGCGCGCGTGTGGGGTGCCCATACTCGTCTATTTATGAGCTACGATCATTTCCAAGCCGATCACGACAGACAAGGCGATATTAACATTCGAAACCTGGGCGTGGTTGCACCTTCTACCTACAACACCTCTGAGTACGATTTAAATGCCCATGAGTTTAGGGTGGGTGCCGTACATGATTTACATTTTGGCGATCATTTCTGCTTAGATGTATTGGCCTTTATCGAATACGACCGCGTTAGACAAAACTTTACGGAAGTAATAAACCGTAATAACAATCAGGATATCAGGGCGAGAGAAACGGAAAACTTAGTTAAAGGCTTAGGGCCTGGTATTGGCTTTATGTCCCGCTGGTATGCCAGCAACCCCCATTGGCACGTATTTGCCGGTGTGAATACCGTGCTGGTTAAAACTGAGAATGAATATTTTCAAACATTTACGGTTTTAGCAGATAACGGCAGCCCTGCTAACGTTGGTAATGGCTATGATTATCAACCTTTTGATACCGATTCCATTGTGGGTAAATTGGATATTAAATTTGGTATCAATTACCACTGTGCTTTTCGCCGTGAAATGCAAGGCGCGAAGTGGGATGTTGCTTTAGGCATGCGTTATATGAACATGTTTAATGTGTTCAAAAATGGTAATACTGCCTATCAAGTATTTGGTGATCAGAACGCTCGTCCAATACCAGATATGCCCCCCTACCTTGGCGCGGCGCAAGATTGGGGCAAATGGGGCCCGTTCTTACGCTTCCAAATTGGTGGCAATGCTTCTTAAGCGAAAGTCATTTTCTGAAAATAAAAAAGGAGCTTCGGCTCCTTTTTTTGCTTTAAAGCATTTCCACTGAGGCCAAATTTTTTGGTTTAATTACTGAATATGTTGGGCCTTTGAGGCCCAACCTACCCAAGATGAGCCGTTTCCCAACCTTGCCAAGATGAGTTGTTACGTAGGTTGGGCCCGTGGCCCAACATTTTTGTGATTTCATTATAAAATAAAAGTCTATTAACTAACAACGTGTGGTAATTTTTTGCTACCTAACTTTGCCGGTTCTCCATTCCTGTACTAGCCTATCTTTAATGTTTCTAAAATTTGTTCATTTTCTTACATGAGTCTGAAGTTTAGTTTAAAAAATTTATTGTTTTAGTTGTTGACCTAATAAATCGTGAACTAACTTCAAAGTTATGTAGGGTAGTTGGATAAAAGTTTCAGATATTTTTTTTAGGACTTTAATAAGGACTCTTCCATGAAAAAAGCGCTCAAGGTTACATTTGGCACAATGTTAGCAGTGAGTATGGCAGCACCCGCAGCAATGGCGCATACTCGTTCTCACCATGATGAATTAGATCATGTGGCCATGTGGGGTGATTTAACCTACATGCGCACAAGTGGTAATGGCTTAAGTGTGGGTGATTATGCATTAGTTCCTCCTGCTGGTTTTCCACAAAACGTATTTGATGGCGCACGTAATCATTACTTTTTAGAGCCAGAAAATGAATTTGATTTTGCCGCCGGCATTAGCTATCGATTTGGTCACAGCAGCGCTAATCGCGTGTTTTTTAGCTATGATCGCACCCGTAATGATAATGACCGCCAAGGCGATCAAAACGTCAGAAATTTAGGAATTATACCCACAGTTGGCCCCTTTACGCCTACCTTTGGTACCACGGAATATGATGTGCATGGCGATGAATACCGTTTAGGGTTAATCCACGATGCGCATCTTGGCGATTTCTTCTGCTTAGATTTACGCGCTTTCTTAGAATATGATCGTATTCGCCAAAACTTTAACGAATTTATTGTTCGAGATAACAATACAGACATAAGAAGCAGAGAAACTGAAAATTTAGTGCGCGGTTTTGGTCCTGGTGTTGGTTTTAATACCCGTTGGTATCACCCAGGCTACAAACATTGGCATTTATTTGCAGGCTTAAATACTTCGTTATTGAAATTGGAAAATGAATACAGCCAAACTTTTGTTGTTGCCGCTGGTCCCGGTGTAATATTAGGTCAAGGCTATGATTATCAACCCTATGAAACCGATTCCATTGTAGGAAAATTAGATATTGAATTCGGTCTTAACTTTGGTTGCGCATTTCGTCATGAAATGGAAGGCTTAAGATGGGATGTATCCTTAGGTATGAAATATATGAATATGTTTAATGTATTCAAAAATGGTAATACCGCATGGCAGCCACTTGATCCAAACTATTTCAATGGTAATGGTAGATATGAAAACTTCTCGCCTTACCTTGGCGCAGCACAAGACTGGGGTAAATATGGTCCGTTCTTACGCTTTAAAATTGGTGGAAGCCATTCTTAAGGGTAAAACACCCAGACAGATGTATAGTTAAACACATAGTACTTGCGGGAGCCTAGGCTCCCGTTTTTTTATTTTGCTTCTTTAAATTAACCCACAAAGGATCTGCGTTCTGATAGTTTCCATTTTCTGCATCATAAAAGTCACATTATGATGGGTGGCAAGGCTGGCAGCCGATGGCTCATTGGCTTTAAACAAATGATGTAAATAAGCGCGGGTATAATGGGTGCAGGTTTGGCAGTTGCACGCTTCATCTAAAGGGATAAATTCACGGGCATGGGCTTGGCGAATTAATTTAAGCGGGCCTTGGGGCGTTAAAATCATGCCATGACGGGCCGCTTTGGTGGGATAGGAGCTATCAAAGGTATCAATCCCATATTGAATGCAGTGATCAATAGAAGCCACATCGCCAATCCCCAACAAATGCACAGGTGCCTCTAGCGGTAAATGCGCAGTAGTGCCTGCTACGGTTTGATAAAGTTCCTGATGATCTGAGCCTAAGCTGCCCCCAATCGCAAAACCATCAAAGACCTCATTCGTTAAAATGGCACAGCTTTTTTCACGTAAGCTTAAATCCGAACCAC
>CAZHSJ010000269.1:0-3160 GCA_964535225.1 Uncultured Candidatus Berkiella sp.
ATGGCTTGCGTTAAAGTCCGGCACATTACCACCATGCAATGCGTACCCGCCTGAAAAATGCATACAATAGGGCATGGGAGCACCGCCTTTGCCAACCGGGAAGAGGTTGGATTTGCAACCCGAACCTTGTTTTTTATAAAAGGTAAAAGTGCCTGTGATGGTTTTGCACCCTTTGCCAATATCGGCGCAAAAATTTTGGCCGCCCGATGCATTTCCCCATTTCACTAAATTTCCATTGGCATCATAAGCACCCCAGGCTAATTTTCCTAAATCGACCTTAACAAGATCAGGTGTACTTGTTTTTGGAAAAGGCGCTTTTTCTAGGGTATGCGCAACGTCATATGCTCGTTGTTTTGCCTGTACATAGGAGCGCCAGGCTTGTGGATTCACTTTGTTAGAATAGCCATTTTGATAATTTGCCTGTGCGCTTGGCACATAAGAAATCATACCGATACTAGAGATTATTCCAAGAACTATATATTTATTTAACATGAAAACCCCCACAGCATAAAATAAGGTTGTAGTTATAACGAACCTCAATTAGGCAAATGGGTTTTAAAAAAGTTCCCCAACATTAAAAAATCTTTTATTCAGTTGTTTAAGCGATCAGGATGTTTGAGAACGCTATATAAAAAATGGATGTTTTAATTTTCCTTGCCTTTTGACTTCCCTTTGAGGTTTTTTTCAGATTTAGGCTTAGGATCGGTATTGAGTATGCTTTCTGTTAAAACAGATTTTAACTTTTGCTGGGTGTTAACAAAAATATTTTTTTGTGATTTCGACGGTTGTTTAGGCGGAGGTTCTTTTAAGGCTTCAGGATGCATGGCAAGGATAGTTGAGTCGACAGCTTGTTTCTCACTTATTTTCTTTTCCAGAAATTCCTTTTGCTTTATATATTTTGATTCAAGTCTGCTATAGGACTTTTCAATCGTTTTTTTATATTGTTCCCTTTTTTCTGGGTTGATATACTCAAGCTGTTGTAAACATTTTTGTTTTTTTCTTTCTTCATTATCAATTTTATTTTTAACTAGCTCAAGTTCATGCTCAAGCTCATGTTTTCTCGTAACATAAGAATCATGCAGTTTAATTGCTTCTTTGGCTAGTTTGTTAATTTTTGGCAAGTTTGATAATGGTGATACCAGTGCATCACGATATTTACTTTGGTGGTGTTTTTTTAGAAATTTAACAACTTTTTTATTCTTTTTAATGGCTTTGGCAAGCTCAAGATCGCTTAAACCTGTAGGTTGTATACCAAAATTTTGCATTTGTGTGATATGTTTTTCTTTAAGAAGTGGTTTGCCTGCCGGACGGTTAAGGAAGCGAGCATCGATTTCATCGCATAATTTATGTAGTTTGTCATTCATTTCATCTAATTCATTATCGGACAAATGTTGAAAAAGGGAGCTTTCCTGTAGTTTGTATTTAAGATCTTTTTGAAAGTTTACAACATGGCTTGCAAGATTCACTTTAATATCTTTTTTAATTTCCTTTAAATTGACGATGGTTATAGTTACTATATCAACATGAATGGTAACCATCGAATATAAAGCAAAGTTGCGTTCTTTATTAATTAATTCGCTAAGGTTCAAAAAGGCGATATTACGTTCTTCTTGTTCTTGTGTAGTTAGTTCTTTAAATTTTAGCATTGCTTGCGTATCTTGCAGATACTCAATTTGCTGGTCGAGAGCTTCCTTTTCTAAAATTTTATTTACGGATGTGGTAAGTGCCTTGAGAAACATGATGTGGCATCTGATTTTATGTTTTAGAAATTCATCATAAACCATCTCAAAGGTGTCATCATTCATTCTAACAAGTTGTTGAATTTCACTAAGCCGAAACTGAACACCTTGGGGTGTTTGTTTAAGGAGTATAGGTTCACTAATGTTGATGAGTACATGAAACAGTTTTTCGTACTCATTTTTAACGGATTCTGTTTGTAATGAAAATGGCATACCGTACCTCATTACCCGTTAGGACAATGGCAAGTTAATGATGGTTCAGTATAAAAACGTGTAGTTGCACACGCCTGTCATGCCACCTAAATCACAAAATTGATTGCTAAAGTTAGTTACAATCTATGCGGAATGTCCGAATTATCTAATAGTCCGGGGAGATAATCTGAATTTGCCAATAAGGTATTTAGCTGCAATATTAGGCTTAACTTTCCACCTTTACCCAATCTTTTAATTTACTGACAGAAAAGTTCAGCATAACCAATGCCATGCCAATACCTATACCCATAACCATATCGATGAAAAGCGTAAAAATAAATGTACTTAATAAAACAACTTTATCATATAGGTAAGTTGTACGCAGAATGTGCCAAAATTCTTTGAGATGAGACATCCTAAAAGCAGTTACTAATAAAAGGGCTGCCAGTGATGACATGGGGATTAAATTGAGCAAAGGAGTAAATATCAGTATATAGCATAGTACCAATATTGCATGTAGCATGCCCGCTATGGGCGACTTGGCACCATTTTGTATATTGGTGGCTGTTCTTGCGATTGCTGCTGTTGCCGGGATCCCACTTGCCATAGCTGAAAAAACATTGGCTAAGCCAATGCCATATAGTTCGGCATTGGGATCGTGTTTTGTTTTGGTAAGGTTGTCTGCAATCGCTGCACTTAGCAATGATTCTAATGCCGCTAAAGCGCTAATGAGCAAAGCAGGCAGCATCAGTACATGAAGTTCATTCAGCGTGGGTATTGTTAACAATTTACCGTTAGAAATTGTGGGCAAGCTAAATGTTGGCAGCATCGAAGGGATCCCAATAACTTCCTTGCCATTTATCATTGAATGAAATTCGGTCCCTATTGTATAAATAGGGTAGTTTAGATGCTGTAAAATGCTAGCCAATACTGCGCCACCGATAATGCCAATAATGGGTGAAGGAAGCCATTTTATTTTATCTTTGGTTAGGACAACTAAAAACAGTGTTGTACCTCCCACAAGGGTGTTTTGAATACTTAATTCAGGCAGGTATTGAAATAGTATCTGTACTTTATTGATAAAACTATTCGAGATCTCACCTGATGGTAGCGCAAAGAAATCTTTAAAAGAAATGGAAGCAATCACAATTGCGATAGCACTCGTGAAACCAACAATCACAGAAGGGGGAACAAAATGAATAAATTTACCAAATTTAAAAATACTAAAT
>CAZHSJ010000270.1:0-3152 GCA_964535225.1 Uncultured Candidatus Berkiella sp.
CTTTTATCTGAAAAAATAACGTTAGCAATCAGCGATCAACTTCTAATAAATATGCCTATCAACAGCTATTCTTATGAACAATCTTAAAGAAGCATTACAATTTTTATCCACTTTCACCAAGTTACATCTATACTGTGCTGATCCTGGCGCCTATGGAATATTCAAGGCATTAACAGATATACTCGCAAGTAAAAACATTCCTTTTACTATTTATTGCGATGGTTGGGCTCATAAGAATAGCGCATTACCCTTTACGCCTATGTCTGACCAAGCATTAATTACTTTTGCTAAAAGTGACTTATTTATCCTAGGTTCTCAAGTAGATTTTGCTAGGACTTATAACTTACTTCTCTTGGCTAATTCAATGAAATTGAACACTCTATTTATATTTGATCATTGGAAAAATTACATTGAACATTTTACCAATAATCTAACAAAAAAATTGGTTCTACCACATTGTGTTTTCTTTCCCGATGCAGAATGTAAAAATGAATTTAGCAAATCACTTTGCAACCTGACGGATAGCACTGTGCCAAAATTTTTTGTTACTGGACACTTTGCAATTGATGAAATGATACAAACAATAGGCGCGTTAAATACTGATGATCTCAAGTTAGTCCAGAGCCAGCTAAAACTATCACAAAAGGAAACGCTTTTAATTTTGCTAGATCCACAAAGTAGTGATGATAATTTTGGATATCAGCTTGAAACCAATATAAAGGCCATGCTTAGAGATATTCTTGCCTCAAAAAGAGAATACAACATTCTTATAAAACCCCACCCGAGGCAGGATTGCAAAGAACTTGAAAATATTTTAAAAATGAATTGGGATCCTATTGCTGCACCTTTTTTATTTTTATCAGCAAATCAACCTCTTGAAAAATTATTAGCCATCTCAGATGAGGTGTGGGGAATTACCACCATGGGATTGATTGTAGCGAAGAAATTAGGCAAGAAAATAAGAAGTTATCAAATTGGTAGAAATGCCATTGGCAAAGCTCAATCAAACTCTCATATAGAAGATTTTGCTATACTAGACTAATTTCTTTCATTTTACTGTTTTCTTGCTCTTTGCAAAAAGTTTCGTAAGCATTTACTAAACCCTGAGGAAGTAAGGTTTCATATTTCCAACCCAACGTGGATATCTTTTCAACCGATAAAATCTTCCTAGGCGTCCCATCTGGCTTTGTCGTATCAAAAACAATTTTTCCTCTAAACCCAACCACCTTCGCTATTAATGTTGCCAAGTCAGCGATGCTAAGATCCTCACCACAACCAATATTAACAATGGGCGCCACATCTTTACTGCTGATCAATTCTTTAAACGATGCTTCCTCTAAATTCATTAAAAACAAACACGCACTCGCCAAATCATCAGAATATAAAAACTCTCTTTTGGGCGTACCTGTGCCCCACACCACCACTTCGTTGGCATCTTTCATTTTGGCCTCATGCATTTTACGAATGAGCGCTGGAATAACATGGGAGGTGTTTAAATCATAATTATCACCAGGCCCATATAAATTCGTTGGCATGGCGGCTAAAAATTGTGTGCCATATTGGCGGTTATAGGCCCAGCACATTTCAATGCCCGCTATTTTCGCTAAAGCATAAGGTCTATTGGTTGTTTCTAAGGGGCCCGTTAAAAGATATTCCTCTTTTATAGGCTGGATGCAATTTCTGGGGTAGATGCAAGAGGAGCCTAAAAACAATAAGCGCTTGATTTTATTTTCATAAGAAGCATGAATAATATTATTTTGAATTTGCAGGTTTTGATAAATAAAATCTGCTGGGTAATTATCATTCGCCCAAATCCCACCCACTTTAGCCGCTGCTAAAAAAACATAGTCTGGTTTTTCTTTTTTAAAGAACGCATCAACTGCCGATTTGTCGGTAAGTTCCAATTCACCATGCGTGCGCATTAAAATGTTTTGATAGCCTTCGGTTTGTAAGGTACGTACAACGGCAGAGCCCACCAAGCCACTATGTCCTGCTACATATATTTTATCAGTTAAATTCATTCTTGATACTCAAATACTTTAAACCCTTCTTTTTGGCAAAGGGCATCTCTTTTAGCAAGATTTAAGTCCTCTTTTACCATTTCCTTTACTAAATCAGAAAAACTGGTTTTTGGGACCCAGCCTAGGATATCTCTTGCTTTGGTAGCATCGCCTAATAGGGTTTCAACTTCGGTTGGTCGATAATAACGGGGATCAACCGCCACAATACAGGCACCAGATTTAGCGTCATAGCCTTTTTCGCTATCAGCAGTTCCTTCCCAGCGTAAGGTCATGCCCATTTCTTTGGCCGCTACATTAACAAATTCTCTCACACTATATTGCTCACCCGTTGCTATCACAAAATCATCTGGTTTCGTTTGTTGTAACATCAGCCATTGCATTTCTACATAATCTCGCGCATGCCCCCAATCGCGTTTTGCATCTAAATTACCAAGGTACAAACAATCTTGCATGCCCAGTTTAATGCGTGCCAAGCCGCGGGTAATTTTTCTGGTTACAAAGGTTTCGCCGCGAACGGGAGACTCATGATTAAACAAAATGCCATTACAAGCATAAATACCATAGGCTTCGCGATAATTGATGGTGATCCAATGCGCGTAGAGTTTGGCCACAGCATAAGGGGAGCGCGGGTAAAACGGCGTTTTTTCATTTTGCGGAAACGTTTGCACTTTACCAAACAACTCAGACGTGGAGGCTTGGTAGTAACGTGTTTTTTTCTCTAATCCCAAAATGCGGATAGCTTCTAAAATACGCAATGCCCCTAAGGCATCGGCATTGGCCGTATATTCTGGCTCCTCAAAAGAGACAGCCACATGACTTTGCGCTGCTAGATTATAAATTTCATCTGGCTGAATTTGCTGAATGATTCGAATTAAGCTTGAGCTATCTGTCATATCGCCATGGTGAAGCACAAAGCGGCGGTGTGCCACATGCGGATCTTGATAAAGGTGATCAATACGATCGGTATTAAAAAGCGACGTTCTTCGTTTAATCCCATGCACTTCATAGCCTTTTTTCAGTAAAAACTCTGCTAAATAAGCGCCATCTTGCCCGGTAACACCGGTGATCAATGCTTTTTTTAAAACCTCAGACATGCTTTGCTCTTCTTAAATTAGTTCGCATAATAGGATG
>CAZHSJ010000271.1:0-3141 GCA_964535225.1 Uncultured Candidatus Berkiella sp.
CCCACCCCAATTCATAATAGGCCCACCAGCTACCTAAGGTTATCCCCACCGTGAGAAAGGACCAAGCTAACAGGGCAAAAGGCCTTGCCACTTTGGCAAAATCAACATCACTTTCTTTGTGTATAAGACGTGCAACCGCAAAGGCAAAGGGTACGGCTAGCCCGACATACCCCATATATAAAAATGGGGGGTGTATTACAAACCCAGGATCTTGCAATAAAGGGTTGAGATCGGCCCCTTCAAGGGGTGAAAACGGCAGTAAGCGAGTAAACGGATTGGAGGTATGTATTAGCAGCAATAAAAACCCAACATGAATACTTAACAACACCGCTATAACCGTTGAAGCAAAATTATTGGGTAGGCGTTTAACATATACACTTACCCCCACTGTCCACAACGACAAAATAAAAGCCCATAATAGTAGTGAACCTTCATGCGCTCCCCACAGTGCACATAATTTATAGACTAAAGGCAGTGTGGTATTAGCATTATTGGCAATATAACTTAGGGTAAAATCATCTTGCGCAAAACAAAACATTAAAATAAAAAAGCTCAAGGTAACAAAAAACCATTGGAGCAACACAACAGGCCTTATGACTTGTTGAAAATGTGCCCATTTTTGGTTCATAGCCACAAAGGGTGCAAAAACGCCTACCAATGAAAGCATCATGCCCAAAATTAAAGCAAAGAGCCCTAACTCAGCAATCATCCTGCCCCACCTTTTAAGCTAGCGGCCACTTCAGGTGGCATATAGTTCTCATCATGCTTCGCAAGCACTTGATCGGCCTTAACAATCCCCGTTGGCAACAGTTTACCTTGCACAACCACGCCTTGATTCTCTTTGAAGAGATCGGGCAAAATGCCTTTATAATGCACGGTAACTTCTTGTTTAAAATCGGTAATCACAAACGCTACATTCAGATCAGCTTGTCTTTTGATGCTCCCTTTAACAACCATGCCACCCACACGAACAGATTGATGGGGCGAAAGGGTTATTGCTGCTAAATCTGAAGGGGAATAAAAGAGGTTGATGTTTTGCTTTAAAGCATACAATACTAAGGCAACCGCCACAGATAAGACGGCCACTAACATCATCACAACAAGCATTCTCTTTTTTTGTACTGGCGACATATTATTTAATTAGTTTTATTTGTTTCTTAAGCTGTTTAGCTTGTCTTAGTGTATGTATCACAAAGAGTAACATGCCACCTAAGACTAAGGCGTAACAGGGCCAAATGTAATATCCATAACCACCCATCTCCCACATTATGGACTCCCCTCTTGACGATGTATTAAACGGTATACCCATTGGTTATGCCGCTCTCTTTGTAAAATCACGCGACGCGTTCGCATGCAAACTAAACCCACAACATAGCTGCTAAATCCAATCATCATGACTAATAAAGGAACAAGCATACTGCTCTCAATGGAGGGGGCGGAAAATTTAGAGATCGTTGCGCCTTGATGCAAGGTGTTCCACCAATACACTGAATAATGAATAATCGGAATATCGATCACCCCGACGATAGATAAAATAGCGCACCCTTTAGCAGCTGCCTTTTTCGAGGGAATGGCACTGTAAAGCCCCATGTAACCCAGGTATAAAAATAGTAAGATGAGTTCAGAGGTTAAACGCGCATCCCAAATCCACCATGTGCCCCACATGGGTTTTCCCCAAATAGCCCCTGTCACCAAAGCAGCAAAGGTAAAAAAAGCGCCAATGGGAGCTAAGGTGTAAGCCAGCATATCCGCAATTTTAATGCGCCAAATTAAATAAATGGCAGAAAAAACGGCCATAGCAATATAAATGCTTAAGGATAAAAAGGCACAAGGCACATGCACATAAATAATGCGAAACCCATCGCCTTGTAAATAATCTTGAGGTGCAATAAACAACCCTTGATAGGTGCCAATAATAATGATGATTAAAGATAAACCTAAACACCAAGGCCCCAGCTTCCCAAGAAAATGATAGAATCGACGAGGCGAGCCTAAACTCATTAATGCTTTTATCATGACAAATCCATCGCAACATTAAGCGCGCTTGCCGCCGCAAAGGGCACCAGGCTTAGCGTTAATAACGAAATGGCACCTAGTAGGGCCATTTGAAAATGCGGTTGGTTGGAACTTAGTAACAAGCTCACGCTACTTTCCCCTAAAATTAAAATGGGGATATAAAGCGGCAGTAACAAAATAGCAAGAAAGATCCCCGCTCTTGGCAAACTCAAAGTTAAAATGGCCCCTAACATGCCCATTAAGGTAATTGCCGGGCTCCCCAAGCATACGCATAGTAATAATACGGTGTTTTCTATTAGGCTTAATTGCATAAACAAACCCAATACGGGTAACAACATTATTAAAGGCAAGCAACTTACAATCCATAGCGCAACCGCTTTTGCCAGTAACAGCCCAGACAAGGAATGGGGGCTAAGCACGAATTGCTCCAAAATCCCACTGTCCATGTCTTTGCGGAAAATGCTGTCAATGGTGAATAGGGAGGTGAGTAAAAATGCAACCCAAATAATAGCGGGAGCAACTTTTATTAACATGGCATTATCAAAACCAAGCGCAATACCAAAAAGGGCAATAAAGATCATGAAAAAGATAACGGGTTGCCCCCATTGCGCACGGTTGCGCAACATCACTTTACAATCTTGTTTCACGCACTCGATAAAGGCATTCATAATTGCACAGCCTTATGCGCCAGTGTTACCCCATGATGGCTGGTCATCACAATCAGCCCATTACTTAAGTGAGCTTGCATCATTTGGGTAAAATGCATCATCGTAGCGCTATCTAATGAGGTGAAGGGCTCATCTAAAATCCACAGGGGTTTTTGTTTTAACAACAAACAACAAAGCGCTACTTTACGTCGTTGTCCTTGGGATAATTGATAACAATACATTTCTGATTTATGACTTAAGTTAAATTCTGCTAACACAGACTTGAGTAAATTCTCATCGATTTTTTGATTAGCCAAGGCAAGTTGTAAATGGATATTTTCCATGACGGTGAGATTGACATTAATCCCATCGCGATGCCCCAAAAAGGCAAGTTGCCCCTTTGGCGCTTTCGCCTGTAACGTAACCTTGCCTTTATCCGGTAAGATAAGACCAGCTAGTACCTTCAGCAGTGTTGTTT
>CAZHSJ010000272.1:0-3091 GCA_964535225.1 Uncultured Candidatus Berkiella sp.
CATCCGCCGATCTTTTGATAGTAATTGACAGGATAAAATCGATTAATTCTTTTTTGTCTGCGACAAGACTATTTTCCCTATCTAGTTGTTCGTATATGTTGTTAAGAATATTGTTTTCATGATTATGAAATCTAAATATTGTTCCGTTATCTGTTTCAAGCTGACGCTTGAGTGCTCTCACAAAATTATAATTTGGAAAAGCTCCTGGAGCAGTTTCGATAAATTGTCCTATATGTTCTATTGAACCATCTTCGTTTAATATATGATGAGAGAATTGAAAGGCTAGAGGTTCATATGGTCTCCGACCTTTATGAAGAGGTATTGCAGGCGTGCAGGTTTCAAAATCAATAAAATGTAGTGGGAACTTCCATTTTGCCATTACATTTTTCAATTCTGGATGAGTAAAAACACTTAAATCATCTTTTTGATATTTATCAATTTGTAGCCATTGTCTTGCAGATTGCGATAATGAGTTTGCTTCATTTTTCAAATTTAAATTATCTTTACTAAACTGACTAAGTTTTATTATTCCTTGCTCAATCAACTTATCTTTAGCTGCTCCTAATTTCCAGACATCTAAAACTGTTTTTTCTGAAAAATCAATTTCATCCCATTTTAAAGCAGATTTCCAACATTCTTTAAAACCATTTTTACTATTATTGTTTTGTTCTTCAGTGGAACAATTAAATTCACATTTTCCACATTTGCCACCTAAAGACGTAACAATCTTTGTATTTTTTACATAATTACTTGCCAAATGAGCCACATAAGCATCAAAGCTCATTCCCACTAAGTCTATTTTATGCTCTTCTTGTTTTAACTCTTGTATTTGATTATCTATATTAATTTTCTTTAACAACCAAATGATTTTATCATCTTCTGAGAGAGGTCTTGATATTATCGTTAATTTTTTGTTTTCTTTCTCTTTTTTAATGATAAATTTCTGATATAACCCGTCAACAGGACATACTTGTTGTTTATCTACTAGCATCAAATAGTACTTTGTTTTTAAGTTTGTGGGCAAGACTTTATTAATGACATGCGATTGAAAAGCGACATCGAGAAGATATTCTCTCCATTCCTTGATTATTTGACCTTTTGTATTTTTAAAGTCAATTCTATTTTTATGTTTATCAACATATTTAGCGTCATCCTCAGGATCATATGATTTTGATTTTACTTCAATTACCTCAATGTCATTTCCATTTTTAATTAAAATATCGCAACGTATTTGTAGATTTTCATGTCTAAATAATCCCTCATAAATAATTATCTTATCTTTTTGAAGTAGTTCTTGAGTTCTTGTATAAGCCTGTTGATTATCACAGTCTGCTAGATCTACTCCTTCTCCAATATATGCCTTTGCTAAAGCACCTACTTGGTAACCGCCATCCTTAAGAGCTTCTAAGAATGCATCTTCTTCTTGTTCGTTTTTATATTCAGATTTGCCGTAATAAAATAACTTTGTTGGACATTCAAGCGCCAACTTAAATAGTGATTTTGTGAGATATTTCGTATTCAAAATTTTATTGCCTAATATGGTCCGATTAAATAAAGTTTAGGCAATGCGATGAAAATAATTTAAATAGTTCATTTGCTGGATAGATATACTGCTCTATATTCAATTCAACGGCTTAGTTCATCACTTAAGGTTCTTTCGTTCGATTTATTTGATTCTATCTCAACTGTTAGGCTTAGCTTCAATTCATTATTTCCCTTTTCCTGTATTTTTGAAACTCCTTGTTTAGTTACTGCAAGTTCTTGCGTGTTCTTAGGCTCAATCCATCTTGCCTGAGCAAAATCCACTGCCATTGATTTTGATCGTTCACGACTCAGCGTTTTGTACAGAACTTCTTCATTTTTAAAATCCTTGTGATGTGCAAACAAAGCCAAGCTTTCTCGATGCCGCGTACAAGCGACATAGGATAAATGCCGATCAAAATGTTTCGACGCCAGTACATAGGTTTTATCAACCGTTACCCCTTGCGCTTTATGAATTGTTGCGGCATATCCATGATCAAGATGCTGATACTGTCGAATATCGAAACTGACACTTTTATTATCTTTGGAATCTAACTTAATGTTAAATTGGTGTTTGCCAATTGATTCAATTATTCCTAACGAACCATTCTTTACTCCAAGTTCCTTATCATTTTTGAGAAAATAGACTTTATCTCCTATCGCAAAGTGTCGTTCACCCTTTGAAACTATAAAGCTCTCCCCTTTATCGATTTCGCCCGCAGCAATTCGCACCTCTCTAGCCTGCTCATTCAGCGATTTAACGCTCTCATTGGTATAAGCCAACATTAGTTGCGATTTGCCCTCAAGTCGATCTGCTGCCCAGGCTTCTATCATTAATCTTTCTGCAACCTTTTCATCTACCGCATGGCTATGGATTGCGCCCATAGCTTTATATCGCTCTAAGGCTTTTGTTGTGTTCCCTGTTGCAAATTCATAGGTTGCTTTACGCATTTCAGGGGAATGCTGCCGCATCACATCTGTTAAAGAAGCTTGCCCAAATCTTTCAGCCAGCGCTCTTGACGGCGCACCTGCTTCAATTGCCCCTAATTGCTCCGTATCATGAACCAGAATAACCTTAGCACCAGAATCATTTGCATAACGCAATATCCTCTCAAGCTTTTGTGTACCCAGCATGCCTGCTTCATCAATCACCAAGATATCTTGCTTTGTTAGCCCTTCCCTACCCTGTTCCCATTGCAGTAACCGTGAGTCCACCGTCATGCAGGGGATCCCTGCCCCCTCTTGTAGGCCTTGAGCTGCTATCCCGCTTAAACATATCCCCGAAACTTTACATCCTGTACCATCAAAAGCTTCCCTTACAACACCCATGAGATAACTCTTACCCGTTCCTGCTAGGCCAGAAACAATTTTTAAATCTCCTTTGTTGATAACATGGGAAAAGGCCTGGCGTTGAGATTCACTAAGTGATTTTCCACTTAATGCTTGATTAGCTGCTTCTAAGTCAACCTGATGGTTCTTTTTAGCATCTAGTTCATAAGCTTGATTAAGCATTTCATGCTCAAGACATATCATTTTGGTAGTACTATAAACCGTTTTGCCAAATTCATTT
>CAZHSJ010000273.1:0-3091 GCA_964535225.1 Uncultured Candidatus Berkiella sp.
TAACAATAAGCCTTTTATCGAAAAAAACGCCCGTTCGTCCGCTCTTTGGAAAAAGCGCTTGTGTTAATAGGCAAAAAGGCTTACAGTGCGTCATAATGTAATAGCGCGCTAGTACGGCGCAACGTTTTCATAAAGGTATCCAACATGGCATTAAGTTCGGTTAAATCCTACGCCCCCACACGGGTCTTGAGTGTGTTTTCTTTAGTAATGATCAACGTCATTGCGGTGGACAGTATCCGCACCCTTCCCATGGCGGCCACCTTTGGTTATGGGCTTATTACTTTATATGTGATTGGGGCCATCGCCTTTTTTATACCCACCGCTCTTATCACTGCTGAGTTGGCAACCACCTGGCCCGAAAAGGGCGGAATTTATGCTTGGGTGAAAATGGCCTTTGGCGAAAAATGGGGATTATGCGTGGTTTATTTACAATGGATCTACAATGTGGTTTGGTACCCTACCATTCTCACCCTTATTGCCAGCACCATTGCCTATTTGGTTGATCCCACACTTGTACACAACGCCACCTTTATGACAACGGTTGTTTTGGCCACGTTTTGGGGCTGCACGGCGCTTAACTTTTTTGGTATGCGTATTTCAAGTGCAGTGAGCACCTTTGGCTCCATTCTTGGCACCTTAGGGCCGATGATATTAATCATTATTTTAGCCTGTTTTTGGTTAGGTAATGGCAACACCCCTGAAATTTCTTTTTCCACGTCCAGTTTATTTCCGCAATTAAACAATATGTCGGCCTTGTATGAATTAGTTTTTTTTACGCAAATTATTTATAGCTTGTTAGGCTTAGAAATGTCTTCCGTGCACGCTTTGGAGGTGAATAATCCTAAAAAAGATTATCCCAAAGCCTTATTAATTTCTTCGGTCATTATTTTAGCCAGTTTAGTGTTATCTTCGCTTGCGGTTGCTATCGTTGTGCCAAGCAAAGAGCTGAGTAATCTTACCGGCATTATTCAAGCTTTTAGCCTGTTTGCCCAAGAATTTAATGTTGCTTGGCTAGCGCCTTTAATGGCAGGCGCTATTTTAATTGGCGGTATTTGCGCGGTTGCAACCTGGATTATTGGGCCAACCAAAGGGATGTTCGCCGCCGCAGACGATGGATTGCTGCCTAAAACATTGGCCAAAACCAATCGCTATGGTGTGCCTTATGCCATGCTGTTAACCCAAGCCATCGTGTGTAGTGTGCTCACCTTAATTTATATTTTATTGCCCACCGTGGAAGGCGCTTATTATTTGCTTTCTTCTATGGCAGCCCAACTTTCCATGATCATGTATGGGATCTTATTTGCTAGTGCCATTTGGCTTCGCTACAGCAAAAAAAGCACGGTGCGGCCCTTTAAAGTTCCTGGCAAAAACTGGGGGATGTGGCTATGCGCAGGGTTAGGCATTCTCATGAGTATTGTCGTGGTCGTATTAGGTTTTGTTCCCCCTTCCACCAAAGTTGAACTCGGTGATGTGGTATTGTATGAAACCTATTTAATAGGAGGCATTGCCTTAATTTTACTCCCCATTTTATTCATTCACTCTCCCAGAAAGCGCAAGGTGTAAGTCCTCACAATTTTAAACGCATTTTAATATCGAGGGGGTTTGAGTTAAGATACCCCCTTAGTCACTTTGGGAGCCCAGAATGCACAATATGTTGCTTTTTTTAGCAAGCTGCGGCCTTATCGCAGGGTTTGTGTGGTATTTCAGTGCCCTGGGTCAAAGTGCCCTTACCACCTTGATTGCTATTTTAAGTTTGTTAGCCAATATTTTTGTGCTTAAGCAAATCGATTTTATGGGGCTTAACGCCACCGCCAGCGATGCCTTTACGGTTGGCAGTTTATTAGGATTAAATCTGTTACAAGAAAAGTATGGCAAACAGGCCGCCTCCACCGCCATTTGGGTTAGTTTTGCAGGCTTGGTATTTTTTGCGCTTATGTCGCAAATACATTTGTATTATCTGCCAAGCAGCGTGGATACCTCACAAGAGGCTTACCAATTTTTATTAAGCCCTGCGCCCAGAATCATGATTGCCTCACTTTTGACATTTTTAATTGTGGATCAATGTGATGTTAAATTATATGGCCTTTTACGTGAAAAATGTCCGCACATTTCCATTATTTTAATCAGTGCTTTTTCGATGAGTTTATCTCAATTACTAGATACTATCCTGTTTAGCTTCTTAGGCTTGTATGGCGTAGTTGGAGCCATTGGCGAAATTATTGTGGTGAGCTATTTAATCAAGCTGCTCGCCATTTTTAACACCATTCCTTGGTCTTTTGTGACAAAGCGTTTATTAAGCCAATGATCAGCACCACCATTGAACTTGAGTTTAAATTTGAGTTGATTTATCAATCAAAGCATTCCCGTGCACGGGTGGGTAAAATACATACCCCTCATGGCGTTATCGACACCCCTAATTTTGTGGCCGTGGGGACCAATGGCTCATTAAAAACCCTGCATAATCACGATCATGCTGAGTTGAATGTACAATTAATGTTTTGTAATACCTACCATCTCATGGTGCAACCTGGCACTAAACTCATCAAAGAGGCGGGTGGTTTACATCGGTTTATTAACCGTTATCAGCCCATCATCACCGATTCCGGCGGCTTTCAAGTCTTTAGTTTAGCTTACGCACAAGCTGCCGAAGATCAGCGCGAATTAAAAGGCCAAGGCGGCAAAAAACACCCTACTTCTGTTGTTAAAGTTTCCGAAGAGGGCGTGGTATTTCGCTCTTATAAAGACGGTACCAAAATTTTACTTTCCCCAGAAACCACGGTGTTAGCCCAAAAAGATCTGGGCAGCGATATTATTATTCCTCTTGATGAGCTCTTACCCTTTCATGTGGATGAAACAAAGTTAAAAGCCTCTTTTGAGAGAACGCATCGGTGGGAATGCCGCTCTTTACATGAGCATTTAAAAAATCGCCAAAACCAAGCGATGTATGCCGTTGTGCATGGTGGTTCGGATTTAAGCTTACGTGAAAAAAGCTGTGCCATTTTAACGAATGAGGCCTTTGATGGTTTTGCGATTGGGGGCAGCTTAGGCTCGGATCACCAGGAACTTTATCTAACCGTAGCAGGCACCACTG
>CAZHSJ010000274.1:0-2993 GCA_964535225.1 Uncultured Candidatus Berkiella sp.
CCCCGCCTGATGCCGTTGATCAGCGCCATTTCTATGTTTGCTTGAATTGCAAAGGCGATGGTAACCCTAGCGATTTTGATGATTTCACGGGTTTACCCATTGGTGAAATGCATGCATTGCGACAATGGATTTTATGTTGGTATCTGATTGGTTTTTGCTCTATGGCCCAAATTGCCAAAGTGTTAGGTATTGGCATTAATGAGGTCATGCAGATTGCCCAACTTGGAACAGAATTAACCCAGTTACCGCAAGACAAAGCAACACTACAGGCACGACAGGAACTTCTAGATCGTAAGCTAAAAGAAAGCAAAAAACAGCGCTTAAAAATTGATGAGCAGGAAGACAATACCAGAAGCGCAAGCAAGGCTCCTTTGAAGCCGGGGTATAAGTCTAAAAAATAAATGTGTTACGATAGTCTCGCCGCAGCAGTATGCTTGTGATCATCCATGGCGTTTTTAACTTTTTCTTTGCTCGCTTCTTTAACTTTACCCACTATTTTTGTTAAATCATCATTTATCTTCTGATGCACATCTTCGATACCTCGGGCTTGGGCAATGGTTTTCCCTTTCCCGCCCGTTGGCACGTCATGATAAAATTTCTCCATGCATTTTTTTTCAGCGTCGGTATATTGCGTTGTGGGCGTAAATTTTACTATCTTTGACGGATCGTTTGGATCGGCAACAAAGATTTCTCTTTGCTCCTTGATGGCACTTAACTTGATCATTTCTAACATCGCTATGCCAAGCTCTGGCTGATTTAAGGACGGCGGGCGATTAGAAATCATGATGGCATTTTTTTCATCACTTCCTTTGTTATACTCTGTCATGGCAACCTTTAGCATCGCATTAACTTGGTTTCGCATTTTTTCTATTTCTGATTCTTTGCCTTTGAGTACTTTTTCTCTATCATAGGTAAAACTTAAATGAACAACATTGCCGTTTTCTGAATGCGAAATTTTAATGTTTTTATGTGTGCTGTAAATGAACCGCTTAAATGGAGAATCATCTGCTGTTGGGGTAGACTGGGCCGTGCTGGTATCAAAAGAACGCTTTTTACCCCCTTCGAGGTAACGATGTCTGTTTAGAAGGCCACTCATTTGAGTGGTAAAAGCGCAAACAGCTTCCTTTTTTTGTGGATCATCGCCTGCCCATTTTTCCATAACAACATTTATTTTAGCTAATTTTTTAGCATACTCTGCTTTTGAGTAACGGCAATTGTTACCCTCTAATATATATATACTTCTAACAATGGCCTCAACTTCTTCTAAGGCTTTTAATTTTGCTTTAAGATCGAAGCTTGGCTCAGGATTGGCCATGACACACTCCTGTCTGGCACCATTAACTAATAGCGATAATAACTCAATTGCCTTAGTCGGGCCGGTTTTATCGTCTCTTAGTATTTTCCCTAATGCCTCAAAGGGATTTTCGCTGAATTTATCACAATAAAATTCATATTCATTACCGGTTAATTTATTAGGTTGCAAGGGATCGCTATCTGCTTGCTTTAAAACCGCCATTCGCACTGACATGGCCTCTAACTCTTTTTGTACTTGTAGTTCTAATTTTTCATGATCAAGGTTTGCCATTCTTGAAAAGGTGCGCGCTGGGGTAGACTCTGCTTGTACTTTATTTCCCTGTACATCTTCCATTTCAAGACCAACTTCCCCCTCTGTTAGAGAGGGGGAATCGGAGGGTGGTTGAGACTCTACGGTGAGTAGTTGCTCTAGCTGTGCTAGCGAATTTGTTGATTGCGAAACTGTATTAGCAAAACCTGAAATTCCTGCAACAGGAACTGTCTCAAGGATCTCTGTTTGTGAGGGTACTTTTCTTCTTTTAAATTCGCGGGGTGGAAGAATAACCGTGCCCAGCACATCACCCTCTTTTAGCTCATCTAGATCATCATCCCCTGGCCCGGAAACATGAGGACGTTTAGACTCATCTTGTTCTAATTCGTCGTCATCGTCATCTGTTTCACCTTCCTTGCTACCGCCTGTGGTCATGTATTCACCTAAGTTAACAACTCACTTTTCTGTGTGACCATTTGCCAAGGCAAGAGGTTCCGCAAGTTTAGGTGTGGCTACACATGTTAGTATGGCGGAACATTTCGATTCCCTATCCAAACGCTGTCAAAGAGGAAACGCAAAACCAACAAATGAAAACCCGCATAGGCAGCATTAAGCAGCAAAATGCCCATGGCGATGACTTCTATTTGAATGCCATACCACCCCGAGACAGTATGAATAAACACAGTACCCATTAAAACAAGCGCTAATTTTTGGGTAATTTTACTGATCCCTTTCTCTTTGGTCGCGTCCTCTAGCCATAGTCTGTTTTCTTTGCCATTTTCTTGGGGCATGTACCCACTGCTAAATAAGTCCGTTCGATGAAAACGCTTGAGCATCAACATAAAAATGGCCACCGTTGCAAACCCTAACGTTAACAACATCATCGCTTTAATTTCATTTGTGTCGTGTGCCGCAGCGGGAAAACCCGCAAACATGTCTGTATAGTGTTGTTGTACCCAAAGCCACCCCTTTGTTAAGGGAGCGGTTCCCCATTTAAAGAAAATAAAACAAAGCGCAAGCGGAAAGGCAAACACACCCAAAACAAATTCTCTAATCGTTCTTCCGCGTGAAATGCTCGCAAGATAAGACCCTGCTAGGGGCGTCCAAATAGCCCACCATCCCCAATAAACTGCGGCAAAGCGAACCTCTTCGCTAACCCTGTTAAGGTAAGCACGGCATTGCGCACATTCCACCAACAATTCAGGGTGCGTTTTAGCAACCAAAACATTGACAAACCCACTTAACGTTAACAAGGCAGCCAATAAGAGGATCATCGTAGTGTAAAATAAGATGTAAGAGCGGCTTTTAACGGTGAGGCGTCTAAAAAACCTTTTTCCTGGCTTGATGGAAAGGTAAAGCATGAGAAAAGAGAGTAGCAAGTAAGTCATGGCTGGAATTTCAATGGCTGAAACACCATAAAGAATTTTAA
>CAZHSJ010000275.1:0-2985 GCA_964535225.1 Uncultured Candidatus Berkiella sp.
ATCGATCTGCAAAAAAGAAATTTATCATTAATCGGCTTGGGGATATATGCTTTTTAGTCGCTATCGTTCTATGCTATCACTTCTATGGAACTTCTGAATATAATGAATTAGCATCCATAGCATCAACACAACTCTCTATTTTCGATTTAACAATTAATGCTCATACGTTGATATTATCGTTAGTTTTTATTGCTATAATGACTAAATCCGCACAATACCCATTTTATTTTTGGCTCCCTGATACAATGCAAACCCCAACCCCTGTTTCAGCGCTCATGCATGCAGGGGTTATCAATGCAGGCGGGGTATTGCTTGCTCGACTCTCAAACTGTTTTACTCAGGCTGGCTGGCTCCCTTATTTTATTTTATTCATCGGCCTTCTCTCCATGGCTACCGGTAGCATTTTAAAAAGTGTTCAACCAGACGTTAAAAAGAAATTAGCATATTCAACCATGTCTCAAATGGGGTACATGCTTACCCAAAGCGCATTCGGTTGCTTTTCTGCTGCTGTTTTTCATTTAATGGCGCACGGCTTCTATAAAGCCGCATTATTTTTAAATTCGGGTAGCGAATTATTTACTGAAAGCAAGCATACAAACGCCTCACCATTAAACAAAATTTCGCTATTTATACTGGCCAGTATCATAACGCTAGCCTTACTTTTATTTTTACAATCAGCGATAAATCAAACGCAAGCGACACTATTTTTGTTGACCTTTATCGCAATATCTGTTCACCAAATGATATTTTCAGCGCTACAAAGTCCCAACATAGTTTTGAAAATATTAGCTGTATTGTTTTGTCAAGTGATACTGATAGGATATTTGTGGCTACTCAATACACTTGAGTCATGGCTTGGGTTCTCGAATATTTCTCTTATAAACAAAAACATAGAATACGCACTATGTGTCACAATAGTTTCAATTTATATACTTAGTTTTTTTCTCTCGAATAAAACTTCGCCAAAAAACAAAGTCCTTGGAAAAGGCTTAATTAAATTAAGTAAAATCTTACAAATTGAAACTGCATTTCGAACCTACCTATTAGGGCCAATTCGGCGCCTGGGCGATATATTGAACCATCTTTTATTTTTTACGCTTATAAAAAAAGTGATCGCAATTTCATTTTTAATGATGATTCCCTTGTTTGCAGTCACAGCTCCATTTAAAAATCACAACGCTATAAGCTATTTACTTCTTTTGGAAATTATTACTTGCTTGCTGATTGCAAATAGAGCACGTATTCTTGCTAATGCCTTTATGATGCTTGGCATAGTCCATTTCTGTTTGTTTGCTATTGCTTACCAAGATATGTTCAACCCACAGATTTTAATCCCTTACTGTACGATTTTTGGTGGTTTACTATGGCTTGCTTGGCAAGCCGATGATTTAAAAAATAACCGCAAAGTTGTGGTAGAAAATCGGCTTACCCAATGGGGGCTTTATCTAGCAATTTCTTTGTTTTTGCTAATCGGTATTCCTGGAACAGCAAGCTTCATTTTTTGGTTTAATTTAATCACGCATATGATAACTCATCCTTTTATCATCCTGGGTTTCATGATAGCAAATGTTCTGCTTGCTATTGTCGTGCTACACATACTTCAAGATTATGTTTTTAATTTGCGAGGCTCACACGAACTTGCCGAGAACAAAAAATCGCTTGGCGGCATGATTTTTTTAATAATAATTTTAACAAATTTATATTTTGGAATATTCCAAATCACTGTCTAGAGGTAAGTATGTCTGACTTAATCACAATCGAAATGATCACAAGATCGATTACTGAAGCTAGTCGAATATTACCGATTATTTGGCCACTTAAGTCATCTATTGCTATTAACCCCTTATGGGATCTAACACATAAACCTTTTAATGAAGCGTTGGAGCAAGTTCGGGCTTACTTACCAATCAAGGGTTTCCTAAGCAATGCTGAATATATTGAACTTTATAAAAATGAAAAAATTTCAGATTCGGCGCTAAAAAAAGCTTTGACAGAAAATACGAGTTTATCTTGCGATGAAGCAAATCATATTATTTCTAAATTTATAACAGGGAGCCTGCAGGGCGATAATTCAAAAGATATCAAACCTGCGCTTTCTTTCCCTAAAAAAATAAAAGACGAAATTATACTTTTTTTTAGTCGCCATTTCGATCAGTCTACCCCACAACACTTAGAAAATACTTTGTTTCCACTTTGGGAAGACTTCAAGCAAAAGAAGTTTTTCTACAACAACAAATGGGAAAATTTATTAAGCTCACTTCCTTATGAGCCTATAAGTGCATTACAAAATCTACTTAGCGAAATGGGGGTAAAAAATGAACAAACAACAGCATTATTTGAATCTATATTTGCTCAATTAATCGGTTGGCATGGTTTTATTAAATGGCTTCAATCAAGAAGGGATAATTCCCTTGTGGAACAAAATGCCACCTTAGTAGAAACCGTACTAATTTGGTGCTGCTATATACACATAGAGGGTATATATAAAAATTTTTCGTTAAACAACTCAAATAACTATAAGCCTGGCTCTAAAAATGACATTTATAGCGATTATATCGATAAATCTCTTCTTATTTGGCAACGTGCATACGAACTCACTTATGAGGAAGCACTACTGAAAGAAATAAATGAAGCTTCCCCAACACAAAAGACCCCAATAGCCCAGTTCGTTTTTTGTATTGACGTTCGCTCTGAAGCAATTCGACGTCATTTGGAAGCGGTTAACGCCTATGAGACTTTTGGTTATGCGGGGTTTTTCGGCTCAATCTTTTCTTTAAAAGACACCTCAAAAAAAACATGCTCTTTACAAGCTCCTGCCCTCGTTGAACCAAAGGTTACCGTACATCAAAAAGTTGCTACGCCATTGTTAAATCAATTTATCTCTCATTTAAGCACAATGGTTAACCGAGCAAAAAACAATCCTTTTAGCACTTTTGCTTTTTTTGAGATAGTTGGGACATGGATGCTTGTTAGGCTAATAAAACA
>CAZHSJ010000276.1:0-2978 GCA_964535225.1 Uncultured Candidatus Berkiella sp.
ATACCATGTTGGAAAACATCATTGCGTACCTGGAAACATCTCAATTCCATTCAAAAGTTGTTAAACTCAATATCATTCATTTTTTACTGCAGGTTGTTATCGATTTAGATCCTGCCATACACGCCATTCTTTTAAGCAAGTGCATGGAAATGCTGCATGAGGTGATTACAGAGGGATATGAAAAATGGTCCACTAAACCTGATGAAATTGTAAAGCACAACAATTATTTTAGAAAATTGACTTTTTATTTAGAATTAGCTAAATACTATAAAAGTTTATATGAAGATCTGCTAAGTAAGGTTATGGAGGCAGGTGATTTATACCATAAATTGTGCATGCGGGTAAAAGGGGATTTGTTTAACCGATTACTTAGGTTGTATGAAATTAGCCTTATTGAAGCAAAATTACTGTCAGAAGTAAAAGATGTTGATAAGCTAAAAGCAAAGCTAGAAGAACTTAAAGCAGCTGGTAAGGCTTTAGACAATAAAATCCAAGCATTAGAAGCGTCGTTGGGTAAGCTAAGTGCTGAACAGCTTGCCAAGGTGGCGTCTTATAAGCAAAGCATAAGACAACTTGAAGAAAGTATAAAAGAGTTGGTTCTCAGCGATGATGTAAGATTCAGCCAACTGCAAAATGCATTCTTTGTTATTATTGCAATGGTTCTGCAGCAACTAGAAACTAAGAAAACCTGCGAGATTATGCCATCACAGGAGCCTTCACCTTTAAGCATTCTTGATGAAATGCGTGCGCAGTCAGCCCCGCCAAATTTAGCCACGCTTGAGCAATTAACAGCGGCAACTCAAAGAATTGTTGATGAAAAATATTTGTATGAGGCAATGTATTTCTTTCAAGGGTTGGTTGATCTTTGCAATCATTGGTCAGTAATCCTTTCGGAAAAAGCAGTTAGTCATCACCAAAAGATGGTGGCAGAAGGGTTTGAAGATCTTGGCGCGGCCTGCGTACAAGCAATGCCGAGGATCTCTATCTTATTAAGCGATACAATAGATGATCAGGTTTTTGAAGATTTTTTAAAAGAAGCAGGTGAAATAGATGCACTGCTTTTAGATGATCAACATCCCGCACTTTTTGCCAAATTCAAAAATGCACTATTTTTAAATAAGGCACAAACGTATTTATGCCTAGGACGCATGCAGTATTCTCTTAAGTCAGTTGAGGACTATCGATCAATTGTTAACATTATGCATTTCTTTAATGCGTACGCATTAGTGGCGCTAGAAAAAGAACATGGTAATCTAAAAAGCTTAAAAGAACAAAGCACGGTGTTTTTGTGGGAAAACCTGCTTTATTTGTTTTCTAAAGAGTGCGAAAAAAGAAATTCAAAGGCAATTCCCACAGGTACTTATGTTGCAAGTAGTTTAAACTTAGAGCGATTAATGGCGTTAAGGGATAGGTATCTACCCAATATCAATAATATGTTGCAATCTTGGAAGCGTATAGAAAATTGCAGCAATAGTATGAAAGTTGATAACGTTAGCTGGATGCTTGCAGAGATTGCCTATAGTTTTGAAACCGAATTTGTATATGCTTATTTAGCAAAAGGCGATTATCCATCTGCAAAGCGATTTTATGATGCAGCAATACAGTCTCTTGCTGCAATAAAAAGAAGTAAAAACGCTGCGATATATGTCAAGCAAATTGTTGATTTAGAAGGGTACATTCAACAGTTATGGCCGTTTTTTGTTACTCCACCATTAAAAGAGTTTGTTGTTGTAAATCAAATGGGTGTTGTTTTACAAAAATTTGAGAAATTTGAGGGGGCGTTCCTCCTCATGTTGCAAAATATATCACAATCGCCTTTACAAGTTTTAGCTAAGGAAAGTTTCCTTAATCTGCAAAGCATTACAAAAGAGAGTCTTGTTGTTCGGTTTGACCAGTTCTTAAAAAGCTGCATGCAGCTCAAAGCGCCGCGTTACAGGAGACATGCGCCAACCACCTTGCGCGAGGCAATGGAATTATTTAATAAATTTAAAAATGAATTTAAACTTATTAACGATGAAAAACTAAGTGATACAATTATAATTGAGCTGTTATGTGAAAGGATAGACGCCCTTGTTCAAAAGTGTAAGACTATTCTGCCAAGCCTTGAAATACATGAAGAAACTGTAGCTCAAAAAGAAGTAATGCCTGCAAAAGAACTAAAGCCCGCTGAAGAAGAAGATATTGTTGCACTCTCACAACAACTACAAAAGCAAACCTTGTCAAAAAAAGCAAAACCTAAGTCACCAACCCAAGTAGAAGAGCCGATAAGAGCGGTTAGCCAAAAATCCAGCATGATAAATGAGCAGATTGCAGATCAAATTAAAACGCTTATAACCCAAGCGCAAGATATTCCTGCACAGTGTAACAATGCTTATCAGGATGTTCTATTTAATCAATATTACACGCTATTTAACGATGATCACTATATTGCTACTGTTGTTAAAAGTGCAATGAGCCAGCTTGATTTGTTGTCAACAAATAAAGATAAAGCCTCAATTCAGAAAGTGCTTAATTTATCTCATTTTATTTTGCAATATTTTATAACCAAAATTGCCACCAACCCTAATGTTAAATTATCATTAACAAGGCATTTGTGGCACAGTTTAAAAGCGCAGATCTTAGGATTGTTTGCAGATTGTTTGTCAAATAATATAAAGTTGGGCGAGTGTCGCAATTCCTATGAACGGTTAAAAGAATTGTGTGAACTTTATGGGCGCTACAAAATAAAACGCTACATTACGCAAGATCCTACTTCTTTTGAATTAATGAGAGAACAAGATGAAAAATTAATAGGCGAGTTTATAAGCCAACCAGGTCATTTATTTCAGGTATTAACACAATGCCAAAGACAGCTCAAGTCTCTGTTAACAGCGCAAGATGATCAAGTGCAAAATGAAGCTGTTAAAAAAACGTATTTTCATGAATTTAGGAATTTTAATCTTAACAATGTTCAAGGCGCTTTTTATAAATTA
Organism: Uncultured Candidatus Berkiella sp.; assembly: GCA_964535225.1. Taxonomy (GTDB): domain Bacteria; phylum Pseudomonadota; class Gammaproteobacteria; order Berkiellales; family Berkiellaceae; genus Berkiella. The sequence goes on from CAZHSJ010000276.1 coordinate 2,973, forward strand.
ACACAA
>CAZHSJ010000277.1:0-2975 GCA_964535225.1 Uncultured Candidatus Berkiella sp.
GAAAGAGCTGATTAAGCGCTTACAACCGGATCAATTTGAAGAAATCATTGCTTTAGTGGCCTTGTTTCGCCCAGGTCCCTTACAGTCTGGGATGGTGGACGATTTTATCAACCGTAAACATGGACGTGCCAAGGTCGAGTATGCCCATCCGGCCATTGAACCCATTTTAAAGCCAACCTATGGGGTTATTTTATACCAAGAGCAAGTCATGCAAATCGCGCAAACCCTAGCAGGGTATACGCTAGGTGGCGCCGATTTACTTCGTCGCGCGATGGGGAAAAAGAAACCTGAAGAAATGGCAAAACAGCGTACCATTTTTGTGGAAGGGGCAACCAAACGCGGCACAGAGGAGAGGGTTGCCACGCATATCTTTGATTTGATGGAGAAATTTGCAGGGTATGGTTTTAACAAATCACATTCGGCAGCCTATGCGTTGGTTTCGTACCAAACGGCGTGGTTAAAAGCGCATTACCCAAGCCCGTTTATGGCCGCGGTGTTATCGGCTGACATGAATAATACTGATAAAATCGTGAATTTAATTGAAGAATGTAAACAATGTAAAATTAACGTTATTTCGCCTTCTGTTGCACATAGTGAATATAGGTTTACCGTGAACAAAGAAGGTGAAATTATTTATGGCTTGGGTGCCATTAAAGGCCTGGGTGAAGCGGCAATTAATGACATTATCGAAGAGCGACGTAAAAAGCCTTTTGCTAACTTTTATGAATTTTGTGAACGCCTCGAAGGGCGCAAAGTAAATAAAAGGGTGATTGAGTCATTAATTAAATCTGGGGCCTTAGACTGTTTTGACATTGAACGCGCTATGATGATGTCAATGATGTCTGAAGCATTAGCCAGAGCTGAACAGTTATCAAAAAATTTAAGTTTTGGTCAAGATGATTTATTTTCACAGGAAGAATCAACACAAATACCTCAACCCTTAATGCAGATTAAGCCATGGACAACACAAGAGATCTTAGCAGGTGAAAAAGAATCGTTAGGGATGTATCTCTCAGGGCACCCCTTAGATACCTTTGAAAATGAGCTTAAAAAAATGAGTGTGGTGAAATACAGAGATATTCCTCATGCGGCGAAAGAACAAAAGGTGATTGTAGCGGGATTAATTATTTCAATAAGAACGTTGCAAACGAAAAATGGCGATCGTATGGCGGTGGCCTTAGTAGATGACAGGCTAGATAGATTTGAGGTTACCGTCTTTCCGGATCCCTACCAAAAGTTTAGGGAAATTTTAGTTAAAGATCAGCTTATCGTTTTAGAAGGGTTGGCAGGGCTTGATAATTTTTCAGGCGGGCTTCGCGTCAAAGCACAACAGATTTATACTTTAAGTAAAGCACAAGAAGTTTATGTAAAAAAACTCAATATTGTGTTCGATACAGTTAAACCTGAACAAATGGACAATCTTAGGCTGTTTCTTGAAACCCAAGAAAGAGGAGATTGCCCTATTTATATTGAATATCACAATGAAAAAGCAAAAGCCAAAATAAAATTAGATGATAAATGGAATATTAAACCTTCAGAGAAAACAATAAGTGCGTTAAAAACCACTTTGCAGTATCAAGTAGAGTTAGAGTATTGATTAAGTTAAGTTACATTCATAGATAGAAGTGTTTTATTTACCGATAAACGGTAACCTTTATATTAATAGGCTTCGCTATAATGCGTCGCACAAGGATAATAAGAGAGGTTTCTATGTGGGGATTCTTTATAGATAAAATTCAAACAAGCTTTATGGCACAACATCATGTTGAAGATAAATTAAATAAAGCTATTTCAAATACAGTTAAATCAACCAAAGAAAAGTTAGACACCATTAAGGATACTTTAAGGCAAGACAAAACCTTAAGTAAATTGCTCACTTCTTGTAGCGCGCTAGAAAAACAACTTGATGAGATTGCTGCCTTTATGCAACATCCAGATCAGTTAAGCGCGGTATCCGCTATTTTTTATGCAAAAGCAAAGTCTTACGGTTCAATTGAAAAATTAAAGGTAAAGTTAATAGAAAGCCCTGCTATCGACAGTATGAAAAAGAAATTTATTTCGCTTCTTTCTAGCGAGATTTATGATGAGTTTTTACCTATAGCAAAGAAAATAGGGGAATTTGATCAATTATCACGTTCCAAACGTGCCTCCGTTGCGAAATTATTACAAGGTGAAGAACTTAAAAATTGCTTCAAGGGCATCGATTTATCAAAAACATTTGATGAGTTTAAAAAATGTGTGGATGAGTTGGCTAAAGAGTTTGAGTTGTCTGAACCTGAACATGCCTCCCTTATTCAAATGGTAAACACAATTGAAAAGCATCATTTAAAGCCATTACAAGAAATTAAAGCTTCTCTTGAAGCTCATCTTGAACCTGTGATGATAAAACTTCATAAAGAATTGATAAAGCGTTACCCGGATTTGGCTATTAATAAATCTAAAGAAGTTATTCATGCGGGAAAAAGAGCAAAAAAAGGGACAACGAAAGAAGAGACAGTGCCGGCAAAGGTTACGAAGAAAAAGCGAATAGTGTAGGAAGGTTAACATGGTTCCCCTTACGCCACGCCGCCCTTTCGCGAAGTCGGGTGAGGGCATGGTAATCGCACTAGAATCATCGTGAATTTCTTATCGTAGGGGACGACCTCTGTGTCGTCCCAATAAAAATCCTGATTTTGCTAGGGCGGGCACCTGCCTTCATTAAAACTACGGCAAGGCAGGCAGGGGCCCCCCCTACGATGATCCTAAAATAATCAAACGGTTACCTTAGTGCGATTCCCATCCGGGTTAGGGGGACTTCCTAAATTTTACCAATATAAGCTGACTTACATAACAATTTTTTGTAACCATAGGCACATCAATCGTCAACAAGGTTCCCCCTATGAAATTACCCGCCTTAGCCATAGCCTGGTCAACAGGGATTGCCATTTTTTCCATGTTCTTTGGTTCAGGTAATGTGGTCTTTCCCTTATTGCTAG
>CAZHSJ010000278.1:0-2925 GCA_964535225.1 Uncultured Candidatus Berkiella sp.
AACAAGTTGAAGCTTCTCTTACCTATCCTGAAGATTGGGCAGATAAGCCAGCGGCAGGAAAAGCCGTGACCTTATGGATAACTTTGCATGAAATAGAAGAAAAAGAACCACTCTCTAATGAACTGCTTGCCCAAAAACTGGGCTTTGAACAAACCGATGATGCCACTTTAAAAATAAAAGTGCGTGAAAGGATGGCTCAAGAATTAGAAAAAGCATTGCGCGATGAAATCAAAGAAGAAGTGCTTGAGCAATTGCTTGAAAAAAATCCGATTGAGTTACCTCAAGCTTTAATAGAACAGGAAAAAGAAGCCATCTATCGCGAGATAGTAAGACAACGTAAAAATGCCAAGATCCCCAAGGAAGTGATGCATTCTCCTGAAATTGAAAGCTCAGCAAGAAAACGCGTTGAGTTAGGTTTATTGTTAAATGAAGTGATTTCAAAAAATAATCTTAAAGCAGATCCACAACGGGTTCGTGCGGAAATCGAAAAAATCGCCTCTAAGTTTGGTAAGCCAACCGAAATAATAGAGGCCTATTATGGCAGCAATGAATTGCTATATAGTGTAGAAAGAATAGTCTTGTTGGATGAGGCAGTTGATGCCATTCTAAAGGCTGCACAAGTGAATGAGAAGAAAGTGACCTTTGATGAGGTCATGAATCCAACTGAAGAAAATGAAACTGCTTAGTAATTGCAATCGTTGAAAGGGAGACAACAGGATGGCAAATAACGTCATTGCTCCAACCTATAATTTAGGGGTTCCTATCGTTATAGAGCAATCCGCACGGGGTGAGCGCGCTTATGATATTTATTCACGATTACTCAAAGAACGCGTCATATTTTTAGTTGGTCCCGTTGAAGATTACATGGCCAACTTGATTGTTGCCCAGTTGCTGTTCCTAGAATCAGAAAATCCAGACAAAGATATTTTTATCTATATCAATTCTCCCGGCGGCTCAGTGTCATCCGGCATGGCCATTTATGACACCATGCAGTTTATTAAACCCGATGTCAGCACCCTGTGCGTTGGTATGGCAGCCAGTATGGGTGCCGTTATTTTAACAGGTGGGGCAAAAGGCAAAAGACACGCGCTTCCCAATTCTAGAATCATGATCCATCAGCCACATGGTGGGGCACAAGGCCAGGCCAGTGACATCGAAATTCAGGCCAAGGAAATCATTAAGACAAAGCAGCGTCTTAATGAGATCATTTCCAATCATACTGGGCAGCCCTTCGATGTAATTGCACGTGATACCGATAGAGATACTTTCATGAATTCCATTGAGGCCACAAACTACGGTCTCATTGATTCTGTGATTGAAAAGCGATAATGATAAGTTAATGGGGGTCGAAATATCAGGCTAGTTGAGTGTACATCAACACAAAAAAGTAATATTGCTTAATAATAAAGCCGCTATGATTCATAATTAAATTAGAGTAGGTTGAAACCTGGATGTAATGACCCCATATAAACCGAATAGACGTATAACCATAATGAGTTTGAGGTGGGCCAAATGAGTAATCATGGCGGACGATCAGATGATAACAGTAAGCTCCTCTACTGTTCTTTTTGCGGTAAGAGTCAGCATGAGGTCCGCAAGCTAATTGCTGGTCCTTCTGTTTTTATTTGTGACGAATGTGTCGAGCTATGTAATGACATTATCAGGGAAGAAATTGAAGAAAGTAGCTCCCCTTCGCAATCTTCTCAGTTGCCGACGCCCCACGAAATTAACAAAATCCTAGATGACTATGTTATTGGGCAGTCTCGTGCCAAGCGTATTTTGTCAGTGGCTGTTTATAACCATTATAAGCGGCTACAAAATGCCGTTAAGAGTGATGACATTGAATTAGGCAAAAGTAATATTTTGCTTATTGGTCCTACTGGTTGCGGTAAAACCCTACTTGCTGAAACCTTAGCGCGCCTTTTGGATGTTCCCTTCACTATCGCCGATGCCACTACCTTAACGGAAGCTGGGTACGTGGGCGAAGACGTAGAAAATATTATTCAAAAATTATTACAAAAATGTGACTACGATGTGGAAAAGGCCCAAACGGGTATCGTGTATATTGATGAAATAGATAAAATTTCAAGAAAGTCAGAAAACCCTTCAATTACTCGAGATGTGTCGGGTGAAGGCGTTCAGCAAGCGCTCTTAAAGCTTATTGAAGGTACTGTGGCTTCCGTTCCACCTCAAGGTGGTCGAAAGCACCCACAGCAAGAGTTCTTGCAAGTAGATACGACCAATATTCTCTTTATCTGCGGTGGGGCTTTTGCGGGTCTTGAAAAAGTGATTATGGATAGATCCGATAAAAGCGGTATCGGCTTTAATGCGCAAGTAAGAAGCAAGAAAGACAAAAAAGCGCTGAGTGAAGCGATTGCTTTAGTGGAGCCGGAAGATCTTATTAAATACGGACTGATTCCCGAATTTGTAGGGCGTTTACCAGTTGTTGCAACCTTAGAAGAGCTGGATGAAGATGCTTTGGTAAGCATTTTAACAGAGCCTAAAAACGCATTGACCAAACAATATGCTAAGTTGTTTGAAATGGAAGGTGTAACCTTAGAATTTAGAAAAGAAGCGTTACGCGCTGTTGCCAAAAAAGCATTAGAAAGAAAGACAGGGGCGCGTGGCTTGCGGTCCATTTTAGAGCAAATATTGTTAGACACGATGTACGATTTACCGTCTACGGAAAATGTTACCAAAGTGGTTATCGATGAGGGCTTTATTAACGGTGAATCAGGCCCGCTCATGATATATGAAAATCCTGATAAACCTTTACTTGCCCAAGAAAAGAGAGAATCTTAAATCTTAAGGAATAACTATGGACCAAGAGAAAGACTCTCCATCAACTGGCATGGTCACCATGCCGGTGTTGCCGTTGCGCGATGTTGTTGTTTATCCGCATATGGTCATTCCCTTATTTGTCGG
>CAZHSJ010000279.1:0-2918 GCA_964535225.1 Uncultured Candidatus Berkiella sp.
CAAAATTATGGGTTAAAGGGGTGGTTATGGTGGAAAAAATTAGTGCTTCCTGCCATTTTTCCTTACTATATAACCGGTGCAATGACTGCCGTGGGAGGCAGCTGGAACGCCAGCATTATTGCCGAGGTTGTTAATTGGGGAGACGAGACATTCCATTCCCTGGGTTTAGGGAGTTATATCACCGAATACACCAGCGTAGGTGATTTTCCCCGCATTGCCCTAGGCATTGCCGTTATGAGTATTTACGTTATCTTAATTAATCGCTTAGTGTGGCAAAAACTCTATGATTTTGCTGAAGACCGCTTCCAAATGAGTGCGGCATAGGACAAGCAAATGACTGAATCAGAAAAGAAAATCATTTTTACGGTCAAAGATTTAAAGAAAACCTTCCGCTCAAGTGAGGGCCAAGAACTGGTGGTGTTAGAGGATGTTAACTTCACCATGTATGAAAATGAAATCGTGGCAATCTTGGGAAAGTCTGGTTCAGGTAAATCAACCTTAATGCGAATGATAGCGGGTTTAATCAAACCCAGTAGCGGCCAAGTTATCTATCGTGGTCATGCTGTGACAGAGCCTGTGCAAGGCATTGCGATGGTGTTTCAAAATTTTGCCTTATTGCCTTGGTTAAGTGTTTTACAAAATGTAGAGCTAGGCTTAGAAGCTTTAGGTATTGATAAAAAACAACGTCGTAAGCGTGCTTTAAAAGCTATCGATACCATCGGTTTAGACGGTTTCGAGTCTGCTTATCCCAAGGAGCTCTCCGGGGGCATGCGCCAGCGGGTGGGGTTTGCCAGAGCGTTGGTTGTTGATCCTGAACTCTTGTTAATGGATGAGCCTTTTTCTGCCCTAGATGTGCTTACCTCTGAAAGCTTAAAAAGCGACTTAATGGATTTATGGTTAGCAAAGCGTACCCGCACTAAAGGTATTTTATTTGTTACCCATAACATTGAAGAGGCTGCCATGATGGCAGATCGCATCATTATCTTTACCGGCAACCCAGGTAGAATACGCGCTGAATTAACAGTGAGCAGCCCCTTACCACGCGATCCAGAAGATCCGCACTTTAGAAAATTGGTAGATGATATTTATTCGCTCATGACTACCAGTGAAAGAAAACGTGTTCGCCAAGAAGCAGGCGTTGACTTTCAAAAAATGGAGCTGGGTTATCGCTTACCTGATGTTGAGATCTCTGAGCTTATTGGCTTTGTTGATGCGCTCTCTGCAGAAGATACCTCAGGCCCCATTGATTTACCCATGTTATCAGAAACGCTGCACTTAGAGGCCGATAGTTTATTTCAGTTAAGTGAAGCCTTAGAAATTCTTCATTTTGCCACAGTTTCCAAAGGCGATATTACCCTCACAGAAGAAGGAAAAACCTTTGCCAATGGCAATATCCAAGAGCGCAAAAAACTCTTTGCAAAACAATTGGAGCAACGGGTTCCCTTAGCAAAGCATATTGGTGAAACCTTGCATAACAGAGCGAATCATCGCGAAAATGAAGAATATTTCTTAAATGAGCTTAAAGAACAACTTACTGAGGCAGAAGCAGAGCGCGTGCTTACCGTGATGATCGATTGGGGTCGCTATGCTGAAATTTTTGCTTATGATTACGATTCAGGGATCTTAAGCCTTGAAAACCCAAACTAAATTAGCCTTCCTCACATTTTGCTGCCTTTCTTTTGGGCTATTTGCAAAACCTAAAGAAGAGTCTGCGCATGTTGCCATTCATGGCGTGAATAAGGAAATAGAAGAAAATATACGCGCTAATTTAAGTATTTTGCATGAAACCGTAGATGAAGACACCACCCTCTCTGATCTTGAACAACGTTCCAAACATGAAATAAGTAGCGCCCTACAACCCTATGGTTATTATGACGCTAAAGTACAAACCTCACTTGTTCTTCAAGATGGAAAAGTTAATGCATCCATTTCTATTCAATTGGGTGAGCCGGTTCATATCAGTGGGATTCATTTTAATATTATAGGTGAAGGTGAACATGATCCAAAGCTTAGCGGCTTGCTGATGCTGCTACAGCTTAAGATTGGTGATATATTGGTACATGATGCCTATGAACAAGGCAAAAAAGCCATCTTAGCGCAGGTAATACAAAATGGTTATTTAAACGCAACTTTCACCGAACATAAAGTAGAAGTTGATATAGAAACTAAATCAAGCCAAATATATCTTACGTTATTCACAGGGCCTCGCCATTATTTTGGCGATATTACCTATGAAAATACGGTGCTTTCACCTATGTTTTTAGATAGGTATTTACCCTTTCACAGAAACGATCCCTATTCGCCTGAAAAAATTATGTTATTGCAAAATCGCTTGGCGCAAAGTGATTATTTTAAAACCACCAATGTGAAAGCAATAACAAATGAAAATTCCTCTGTGGTTCCCGTTGTGGTCGAACTAGAAGATGCCAAGCCTAATCACTATATTCTTGGTGCGGGTTACGGCACGGATACCGGTGCACGTGCCAAATTAGGCTGGACCAGACGCAGACTGAATTCCATGGGACACCGTTTTAGTGCGCAAGCGCAAATTTCTGAAATTTATGACAAACTTTATGTTGATTACAGCATTCCAGGAAAGCACCCCTATACCGATCAGCTGAAATTTCAAGGTGGCTATTATGACGATGAATATAGTGAAAAGCCTTCGCAGATCTACGAAACAGGTATTTTAGAAGAAAGAACAATTTCCAATTGGCAACGTAAATTGGGCATTAATTATCACCATGAAAGATTTAATGCGTTTATTACTAATGATGTTGTGGAATCAAGACTAATTCTGCCTTCAGTAACTTTTATTCAAGTTAAAAAATCACCCAGTGATGCGGTGAGTGGCCGGCGTATCGAGTTTAGCATGCGGGGCTCTGTGGATGCGCTTATCACTATATTCATCGTCATAA
>CAZHSJ010000280.1:0-2916 GCA_964535225.1 Uncultured Candidatus Berkiella sp.
TTAAAGCCGTGCAATATCCCTTAATTGTTAAATGGCAAATGATGTTAAGCGTACTTTTGCCTATTCAATTTGAAAATATTAAAAAAATCGGTTTCACCAATGAGCAGTCTGCTTTGGTAGACTATAACGCGCAGTTAATGCACTACCAGCAACTTGACCAAAAACTAAAAGATCTCAATGATGCAAAATGGAATTATATTTTTGAGCAAGCCTTTGATGTCAAAACAGTGGATAACATTACCAAAGATCAGGCAATGATGTTAATTAAAGATATTTCAACTGAAATGATGTCTGAGACATTTTTAACACAAGTCGATGAATTTATGGCAAAACTAGATCCTAAAATGCAAGTTTTAGAAAAGCGCCAAGCCTTATTATCATTACTGATCCCTATGCAAATGCAGGTGATGGGACGTCATGGTTTTGAAGGTGAAAAAGGTTATGTTCAAGCTCAAAAAGCACTGATGGACCATATGCATGAACCGCAAATGATAGAAATGGCCACCAAAGCACAAATTACCTTGTTTAATCGTGCAAAATTGATGGGATAAGGAATAGCGTAATGAAAAAATTATTTAGTGTTTTGGTTTTTTCGCTCGCTGCTATCGTCGCAGGTTGTGCTCAATTTTCTCAGACCTCACAAAAGTTATCCAAGGGTATTCAATTTTCATCAAACATGAGTCAGGAGGAAATTGATGAAGAAGCGCAAAGTGGACAGATGAGAAACATCAAATAAAGTAAACACTGTACAATTGATCAAGTAACAATTTTGCCATATCATTTTAACTGAAATTATTCCACCATTTTCACACACCTACCAAGTAAATGACGCACAGCAACCGAGTTGCTGTGCTAAGCATTGGCGTGATATCTATTCCCAAAAAATAAGAAGCGTTGATCACAAGTTGGGAAGTTGTAACTTGTGGCCATAAACCCAAAGTGAAATCAAAGGAGATTGATTATGGCTATGTATGCAATAATAGTGGGTATTAACTATTATGATGATCCCGATAATAGGCTCAACGGTTGTATCAACGATATGTTGGACTATGAAAAGCGCTTACTCGATTATGGTGTCCCAACTGAAAATATCATCCGCATGTCAGATGCGTCAAAAAGTGGAAAAGACTATCCTGGTAGAAAGGATATTTATCCCAGCAAGGCAAATATTGTAGCTGAGCTTGACAAATTACATGCAATAGTAAAACCAGGTGACACCGTATTTGTCTCTTATAGTGGCCATGGAACCAATACCGTTGATACCAGTAAAATGGAGACAGATCGTAAAGCAGAAGCTATTTATACAGCAGACGGCAAACTCATGATGGACAAAGAATTTTATCAAAGAGTACGTGACTTTAAAGGCGCAAAAGCGTTTGTTGTAATGGATTGCTGTCACTCTGCCTCTATGCTTAATTTGCATAACAACGTTTCAAAGATTGAATCCACCCAAGGGGATAATAAAAACCACGGTTATGTTGTCATGGTCAGTGGCTGTCAAGATAACCAAACTTCAGCAGACTATCTTGCCCGGGGTCTTAAAAAACCGCTATTAAAACGTGACATAGACACAAAGCAAAAAGGCGTAAGACGCTATCGGGGTGCATTAACAGCTTCCCTAATGGATCTCATTGATGATAAGAGCTGGGGGTTAAAGAGGGTGTTAGATGTAGCACTCAGTGGAAGTATTGCGCTGATGCGAACAATGACAAGTCGATTGGTAAAATGGTTGAAAAAGGGCGGTTTTGATCAAATTCCCAATATGGCTTATGAAGGTTCTTTACCTAAACCTGCCGCGCGCGGTGAGCTTACCTTTGCGTTGAATGCCCATAAATCTAACTATCCATTACGAGTGACCAAGCAACGCGCTGACAGGTATGTTGGCGGCGCTGAGTTGTTGGCAGCGAAAAATGATGAGATTAGGCATAAATCAGAAGAAAAAGAAGCGGGTAAAAAGCGCAGAACTAACCGTGCATGAAAAAAAGGGATCAGCTGATCCCTTTTTTTTAAACTAGGACTTTACAAATTAGGTTTAGCAATATGCTCAGCCTTAGTCTTATCATCATTAGCGGCTTTTGGCATTTTACTTAACTCAAATTGACGATAAGTAAAGGGTTGTACAATCTTATTGGATTCTATTTCCTCAAATGGCTGGTTTATCATTTTAACCGGGTTAAGTACCAGCTGCCTTCTTAATTCGTTGGCAATTTTCTTATTATTTAAATTATTTAAAATATAGCTTACCAATGTAGGGTTGATGTGGTCATGAAGGATTAATGCTTGACGGTTTTCCTTTGAGATATCGAAGGTAAATACATCATCTAAGTGGTAATCAGCATTGTAGATGTAGCCTTTATTTCTCCCTTTACCTTGAAGGATAAGCTCAGAAATAACATCCATTCTATTTTGCGCAATAAGATATGACAGAGGCGTTTTACCTGATCCATCTTTTGCACCTAATAACGATAGGTTGCCAGCTTCAATTGCCTCATAAGCGCAGCTTGCAAACAATGTTGCCGTACCTTTACTTGCTAAGTGGTGAAATATATTTTTACCGTTATAGTCAGCGCTCGTGTTAAATAGGGTTTTAAACATAACTTCATCCTTACAAAATTGTTCAATAAATTTAGGGGATGCATTATTAAACAGGGTGTGAATAAGCTTGCCGCCACGATCCAGCTCAGTGATATTGATAGGCGCATTATCGTTGTTAATTAATAATGGAAATAGTGCATAGTCCGCATGGATTGCCTCAAAGCAAACATCACTATCGGTTTTGGCGCCATAAGATAAAAGTAGGTTTAGCATGCTTATATTGTTTTGCATAACAGCGTAAGAGAGTATGGTTGGGTTTTCATTAATTAAATCACTCATTGCCTTTTTAGGATCTGAAATTTTTCCTTGATGATATTGTTG
>CAZHSJ010000281.1:0-2891 GCA_964535225.1 Uncultured Candidatus Berkiella sp.
AGTGTAACCTATGTCTTCGGAATATTGTGTTAACTATCTCTCAGGAAGGACACAACCCACCCCTTTGGGTGGTTTTTTTTAACTCTTTTATTTCTTTGATAAAAAATATTGGCGATGAGGATCTTGAGCGCTATTGGCAATTTCAACAACATAACCTAGTTCAATTAGTTTTATAAGCCTTGTACGGGTAGCACGCGCAGACATCTTAATTTCTTGGGCAATAATTTGCGTATTTAACCCTTCATCACTTTTAAGCAAAGAAAGAATAGCTTGGTCTTTTTTATCGATTTTTGGTCTCAATGCTTGCTCAGTAAATAATGTTACCCTAAAGTGGGTGCCAATTTCTTCAAACTTGGGCTCAGGAAATCCAGCTTCGCTGCAAGAGCTTAATATTCGTTGAATACCACTTCCCCATTGTTCAATTAGCCCTAATTTGTTAAACATTTTGCCAATGGTTCGGTTACGTAGCTTTGAAATGCCGCGTTTTATATCTTCTGTAGTTAAACCAAATCGCAGTAGGCCGGGGTTTTCAATCTCGATGCGATCATCAAAAATTGCGATCCGAATAGGGGCACCTTGTTGGCTATAATCCGCATGAACTACGGCATTGATTAACGCTTCTCTTATCGCAATAAGAGGTACACTCCATCGCACTTGATGTTTTATGTGCTTTATATCTATAGATCGCATTGCATGTTTTTCAATAAAAACTAATGCATCTTCAATTGCTAAAATAGGGTAACTATGGATAGCTGAACTATCGATGATATTAGTTTTGTCTATTCCACGAAACCGCCCACACTGGATCCATGCATCAGGAAATATCTTGTCACGTGTTTTTTTTTTTTATAATATGCCAGCAACGGTAGGAACTTGTTTAGCATGGTATTGGGCGACCAAGCCTAATGTTTCTAAGTCTTGGGGTTTAAGCTTGTAAACAGAAGTAAAAGCCTCTGAAGTAGCTCTGAAGTCAATCTCTTCAGAGCTGAGTTCGGGGAAGGGTTGTTCGTCAAAAGACTGGTTTGAGGTAATTCTTTCTAGCTCACCAATGGTTACATTATCAGCTTTGCGGTTTGTTGAGCCTACACGTATATAAACCCCATTTTCGGGACCAACGCTTTTAAGGTAATGTGGTCTGTTTGAGCTAGGATACACTTGAGTAACAACAATATATCTATCTCGCCAAGAGACAATCTCAATCTCAGGGATAATGTGCGGCGAGATACTATCACTAACAATGTTAGCAATGCGTTCTTCTAAGGCTATTGGGTCTTTAACCCCCACAATGTAGTGGCTACCGTCTTCTATGCCAATAACAACCCTTCCCCCTGCGGTATTAGCAAAAGCGACTACAGATTTTATAAATCCTTGGGGCGAAGATAAATCACGCTTAAATTCAAGCGTTTTACCTTCAGGGGTTTTAAGTATATCTGTGAGCTCCATGGCTCTGAATTATACTCTGAAGAATAAATTGCATCAAGACTTCCGAGTAAATTTCAGAGCTAACTTCCACTTGTTAGTTCGTAAACTAGCCACTACAAGATCGTCCTAATTTGCTTTCTAGTCCTTGAATTAAAAATAGTCTAGATTTTTTTATACTTGCCGAGTAACTATTAAATACCTAATTTTAGTTTCACTCTACAAGGTACTGGATGGTTTGACTGCTGGGATAAATCCTTCCGCTTGCATTTGCCAAAGTTTATAAAAATGGCTGTTCGGATTTTGTAATAAGTTCTCTAATGAGCCATCCTCAACGATTTCACCATTTACAAATACTAATATTCTATCCATATCTTTTAAAGTGGATAGTCGGTGTGCAATTACTATGGTAGTTTTATTTGCTATTACTTGATGCAATGCTTCATGTATTTCGGTTTCAGTGTGTGAATCAAGTGCTGAGGTTGCTTCGTCTAAAATTAAAATAGGCGCATTTTTAAGAAACGCCCGCGCTATAGCAATACGCTGTTTTTGACCACCAGATAATTTAACACCACGTTCCCCAACTAATGATTGGTATTGTTCGGGTAATTGCATAATAAAATCATGGCATCGTGCATTTTTGGCTGCGTCAATAGCGTCTTCATCGCTCGCATCGATCCTTGCAAATTTGATATTTTCCATAATGGTACGATGAAATAGTTCAGGCTCTTGAGGAATAGTTCCGATTTGTTTTCTAAGAGAGCTTTTCGTGATTGTTTTTATATCTTGGCCATCAATCAGAATTTGACCTGACTGTGTATCAATAAGACGTAAAATTAATTTGATAAATGTCGATTTACCACCACCTGAATAACCAACCAATCCCACCTTTTCTCCAGGATTTATTTTTACTTCAAGATGTTTGAATAGGGGCAGATTATTTCCATAGTGAAAAGAGACATCATTAAATTTAATCTCACCTTTTGAGACCTCAAGCGGTAATGCATCTGGAAGATCAGTGATATCGTGGGGTAGTTTAATAATACTTAAGGCTTGATTACATGTGCCTACCACTTTGGAGTAGCGTTGCATCTGCTTCCCCATATCATGTATGCCCCATATGAAAGTAATCGATAAAGTTAATACTAGCGCAAAATCTCCTGCGCTAATCCATCCCTGTTTAAGCCCGTAAATTAATGCGATGAGCATGGCGATTATCAGTATGGAGCCACCGAGCCCTTGTATAAAATTAATTTTCAAATTGTACCATTGAAGTTTTCTATCACGTTTTATTACGTCGTTTAAAACATTATCAATATGTGAAACTTCATGAACAATATTATCAAATAATTTTATACTCATGACATTCGAAACACTGTCTGACACGGAACCTGAGAGTTTAGAGATGCTCTCTGAAAAATCTCTTGAATAACTTTCAGAGCCTTTTGATACAATATAAGAAAGGACAACAA
>CAZHSJ010000282.1:0-2872 GCA_964535225.1 Uncultured Candidatus Berkiella sp.
ATGGGGTACTTGTTGTTAGGCAATATCCTACCCAAGAACATGGTGGTGCTTACAAAAATCCAACCCTAAAGCAATTTTTTGAGGCACTGCAGGCATTGTCGCTCTATATGAGAGACCCTGAGCATACTCCATTCGCTAAAGATTTTAAAGATGACCTAGAAAAAAATGAGCCAGTGGTAGTAGCAAAATATGTTCTCTATGCTTTAGAGCATGATACTAATAGTGGCATTAGGCCGACCTTATTTATCATTATGCTTAAAGGGATGAAAGCTAAAGCCACGGCTGCAACTCTAATACATCTGACAGAAAAAATGCTGAGTAAATATCCTTTTGATTTAGAAAGCAAAACACTATTTGGTAGTGGTGTGGGACAAAACACTGTAATGATGGACTTGGAAGGAATCTTCAAAGATATATTATCGGACGTTGTTAATAAACCTGAAGTAGATTTAACAAAGTATCCTCATATCAAGAAACTAGTTTCTTTCTTTGATAGTCAAAAAGAATACGACAATGTCATGCTTTCTCTAAGAAAACATCCCCTACAATTGTCACACGACAACAAACTGCACAATTTCAACTGCTCTCAATTTACCGAGTTCCTCCGTCACCTACATATAACGACCATGGAGGAAATTGAGTCGACATCAGTCAAACAAAGCCTTATTGATGATCTGGAAATAAACGATCCCCAATTGATTACTGATTTCACTATTGCCGCGCTAAATAATGGTATTAGTCAAAAGGTCAGGCCCTTGATTCTATTTTATATTCTAGAATCAATCAAAAAATCACCCAGTGCTTTTCTGCGGTTAGCTGAAAAAATATTTGCTAGTTACGAATACAATCTCAATAATCTGATACTCTTTTCTAATGTGATGCCGCATATATTTGACATCAAAACAGAATATCAAAATTTTATGCAGGAAATTCTCGATGAAGAGAACATCGGGAGCTTTGAAAATTTATCAGAGATTAAAAAGGCTTTTGAAGAATTAAAGGCCACGGCTTAAGCAAATTCATTAAAGGGGTAGAGCGTAACTCTACCCTATTTATATCTCTTGAAACATATAATTAAACCACACTGCTTTGACTAAAATAATCTTCCCTTGTTAAACTAAAAAGTGCGTTCTTTAAAAAACATAATTCTTTGCATATCCCTGGCTTGGATTATGTCAAATTAACATCAGGGTACAACAGTTGGTCTCAAAAGGAGGATACCTATATGGGACAACTTAACGCAAATGCGTTTGATTCAAAGAAGACAATCCGGTGAAGTGAAAGCGGCAAAAAAGAGGTAGCCACACCTCGAAAGGGAAAGTTGGCAGATTCAAAGGCAGAGAAATCTCTAAAGCAGAGAAATCTCTGCTTTTTTAATTACTAACCAACCCATTTAATGTCTAATAACTTCAAAATACAAATCATTGAATGAAAAGCGGGCAACACTAAGGAGTGATAAAAAATCAAAATAGTATTTTGCCTTTCACGGGTTCAATAATCTGCTGTAAATCATTTTGTGCGGAATTGACCAACCTAGATATTTCATAGACTTTCATTTCCTTAGCTGGGTAGGGTTGTAGAAGTTCTAATAGATCACTAGCAGATAAATCGCTTCGCAACCAATCACGTTCAACATCTGGTCGTAAGATAGCTGGCATACGATTATGAATCATGGCGATTTTATCATTAGGTTCAGTTGTAATTATACTTACCTCATTGAGTTCCTGGCTTGTGCCTGGTTTCCAAATGCCAGCAAAAGCAAATGGTTCGCCAGACTCTAAAACAATACGATAAGGTATTTTTTGTTCGCCACCTTTAGCCCACTCATAAAAACCATCTGCTAAAATTAAACATCTTCGACTGACAAAAGATTGCTTAAATGTTGGTTTAGACACCAGACTTTCCTTGCGAGTATTAATAATGGCGTCACTTGCTGTCTTAGCCCAGACTGGCATATAGCCCCAGTGGGTGAGGGAAATTTCTTTGGGGGCAGTATTTAATATGGCTGGCACTTGCTGGCTAGGGCGTATGTTATAGCGAACAGGGTAAAAATAATCAGGCTCGGCTGTGCCAAACCTCTTAGCTAGTTTTTTAAAGTCTATGGATAAAGAGAATCCCCCACACATGGCCTTATTATACCCCCTCTTGACTTATTGTACGTTCGTACAGTATAATGATAATATATGGCACTTCAAGCTAAACAATTATTTAAGGTCAAACAGTTTTACTGGGAAAACAAGCGCATGCCCAGTTATAGCGAGCTAGCTAAGGTTTTGGGCTTCCGCTCTAAGTTTGCTGCCCAGTACGTGGTAAACAGATGGGTTGAGGCTGGAGTTATTGGCCGAGACTATACAGGCAAGCTTACGCCCGGCAGGCTTTTCTTGCCCATCAGGCTCCTGGGTACAGTTGAGGCTGGCTTTCCTTCCCCGGCTGAAGAAGAAAATGTGGATACTATTTCTTTGGATGAGTGGCTGATAAAAAATAAAGAAGCTTCTTTTATGTTAAAAGTCAGTGGCGAATCCATGATTGAAGCTGGTATTTACCCAGGCGATATGGTGATACTGGAACGAGGCAAGCAGCCAAAGAATGGCGATGTGGTAGTAGCGGAGGTAGACCATGAATGGACCATCAAACACTACCAGAAAAAAGGCAGCCATGTGGTCCTAATGCCAGCTAACAAAAAATTTAAGCCAATTGTACCCAAAGAAGAATTGAAAATTGCGGGTGTGGTGACTGCTGTAATCCGTAAATACTAAATTAATTTATGCTGGGGCAGGAAAAGCGTCCCCTCATAATGCATTCCTGGCCTCGCGCTATAGTACACCTGGATGGTGACGCTTTTTTTGCTTCTTGTGAACAGGCTGTGCATCCC
>CAZHSJ010000283.1:0-2824 GCA_964535225.1 Uncultured Candidatus Berkiella sp.
CAATTTTTCTGCAGCTTTATTGTTAAAAGCAGTTGCTTGTATTTTGGTATGCTGACGGATATCGCCTTTGATAGCTAATGCACCACAGTGAAGCCTTAACGTGGCTAATGAATCTACCGTATCAAGTTCTTTGTCATCATGAGCAACATCATCTTTATATAATAATCGGGCCGAAAGTTCAGCACAGTTCACGCCCTCGCCATTATTGGCACTTAAAGAGACAATGGCTTTGAGCAAATCTGGATTATCACGTAGTTTACTCAAAATTTCTTTTGAACCATGGCGAATTAAGAAATGGCCAACGGTATCATTATTTTCTCCAAATTGCATTTCTTGAAAATTAATTCTATTTGTTTTGCAATATTGAACAAGCACCTCTAAAGCTTTTACATCGTTTTCTAAAATGGCATAGTGAAAAGCATTTCTATTTTGCGAATCAAGGCGTAGCGGATCAATGTTTTGTTCTAGTAATATTGGCAATATTGCTTTACTATTATTACTTTGCATCGCATATTGATATATGGAAATAGGGGATGCCTCATTAAGCAACATATTTAGCGAATACCTTAAATATCTTCCTGTTTGATTTTCCATTTTTTCTGTTATGCTAAGCATTTTTAACATGCCGGACAGTAATTCAGGGTTTCCAGATTTTGCAGCCAGCCCTAAAATTGCGCCTTTACTTTCTTCCATATACTTAAACACAGTAGAAAGTTTACCTTTGAATAAACGAAGCGCTTTTTCATGATCTTGAACATTGTCACTTTGAATTAGCCTGGCGAGCAATCCTAAAGCATTATTTTCATCAACAATTTCTAAAATGCGTTGACTATGAGCTTGACGCAGTTGTTGAACTTGATCATGCTGAACTACAGCTTGTTCAAAAGCCTGTCTTACAATATCTTGGGCACTCATATTTTGCGGAAGTTTTTTATCTTCTAACACTTCTTTTGCTTTTTCTATCATGTGCGCATAGAATTTTAGACGTTGATTTTGCCTTGGGTCTTGTAGTTCTTCTGGGAAACCTCTGCTTGCTTGAGTTTCGCTTATAAACTCAAGAAAATAACTACCTAATAACTTCTGAAAATGTTCAGCATTTTCTTCTGGTGTTGGGGTTGGATTAAGCCTACCATTTTTCTTTGGGAAGAAATCTTGTGAGAAATCGGTCTCATAAGACATCCCTGGATGATGCTTCGCTTTAAACCATTCCATCCAAGCATGATAGCCGCTTGCTTCAATACGCTTTTGTTTCTCAGGATTTAGAGCAAATTCAAGTGTGCCCACGCCTTCTGTATAGATTTGAATGGTTTGATCTTTGTGTGCTAAATATTTTGCAGTAGGGTCTTCCGGATTTAACCCAAATTTGTGCTTCACTAACGCCTTGGCAAGATCGGTATATTTCCAACCGTCCTTTTGTAATTCATCTTCAATGGAATCTGGCGTGTCTTTTTGAACCCCTTTGATATTTTTGTCTAATCTCAAGGCTACAAGGCGTGAGGTTAGCGGTGTAATGTCAGGATTAAGCTTTTCTAACTTACCGCATAGTGCTAAACCGACAGAGCAAGGATTTCTTGGTATGCTGTCTGCTTGTGTGCCAACTTTCGTGTCTACGCGTTTATAGTGCTCATCTTCATAGGCCGATTCATTAAATACTGTGATGGGAAAGTTGTTTAAAACGCCACCATCTGTAAAGATCCCAAAAGCCTGAAATTTCCCATCAGCAGTTTTTTTCATAACCCGCCAGGGCTCAAAAGCACCAGGAAAGGACATGGAGGCGCGAACAGCATCCACTATACAAACATCAGCGGTTTCTTCGTTATCAGCAGAAAAAGTAATTTCCTGTGCGCTGCCGCCATCTATGCGCGTGCCTTTAAAGATCATTTCTTTTAAATTCGGATTTTTTTTACATAATTCACGATATTCCCTAAAGGTGATTTTAGGATCGCCCGCGACATGTTCCATTAAGGCACATGCCCAATTATAGAAATTTTCCCCGCTGTGGGATAAAGCGCCAGAAACGTATTTTGTGGTTCTTGCTTCGCTGTAATCATTGAGATCTAAAAAGTTAAGATTTGCAATCAGTAACTCGGCGTGTGTGGCGTTAAGCCCCAACCCCAACATAAAAGCATTAATGGCCCCCGCAGAGGCACCCCCCACCGCTTTGATATGTTGTAGTGTGCCTGTTTCATCCATTGCTTTAACCGTTCCATTGTAGGCTGCGCCTTTAGCGCCACCACCTTGTGCCACAAGGTATTTAATAGGAGGCAAAGGCGGAAGGTTGCTGTCTTTTTGTGTTGCAAGTTGATGAATAATGCCCATGACTTGTTCAAAGTTGGCTCTTTGTGGGCTCATGCCGGAGATAATTTGACTTGTAAGAGAATCTTCACTCGTTAAATCAGCATCTTCTAGATCTTCATAGACTTTCTTCCGATGTTGAACGTTTATTTTTGTTTTATATAATCTTTCTTGAATTTCCTGATTATCTTTAAATTCAGTTGATATATAACTAATCAGAGTGTTCCACTGTTTTTCGTAAGCATTACGGATCAGATCTAAATATTTGTCTTCTAAAATTTTAGCTTGCACCTCTCGGTTTTTCCCCTTAAACAAAGCAATAATCTCAGACTCCGCTACGTTTTGTTGTAAGCCGCCACGGATCTCTTCTGTTGCTTTACGTGTAAGTTCATCAATTTTTGGGCCTAATTTCACTTTATTTACTCCGTTGCCGCTACTACAAGGTGAGACAGACACTATGATTATTAAGTTCTGGTCATTATACGTGAGTGACCGCACACCCTCAATGTTGTTTAACTTCCTTTTTATG
>CAZHSJ010000284.1:0-2782 GCA_964535225.1 Uncultured Candidatus Berkiella sp.
AATAAGATCGAATTTTTCATTCAACGAAAAAGTTTCAGCTTTGTCCTTTATGAACATAAGATTGTTAGGGTGTTGTATCGTATTTGCTTTTTTGATCATGGAATCAGAGGGGTCTATCCCAATCACAATGCCATTAGGTACATTTTTAGTCAATAACAATGTGAATCGCCCATCACCACAACCTACATCTAGGATTCTTTCATTCCCTATAAAGTTGATATTTTTTAAAAGAGCTAAGGCATCTTCTTGTTGGCTTTTAGAGTGCTTTACATATTCATCTGCATTCCATTGATTCTTTTGAAATGAAGCAACCGATTGACTAAAAAATAACAAAAGCCATAATAAACTAATTGCTATACGATTTTTGTGCTTCGTAAACATCTGTGATTCCCTTATTAAATTTCTACTTTATCCAACGTCGCCAGTGCCTTTTCTTTCAACTCTGGCGCTAAATGCGCATATCTTAACATCATTTCAACACTGGTGTGCCCAAGCAGCTCTCTCACAGTATTCAGCGGGATCCCGTTCATTACCAAGAGACTTACAAAGTGGTCGCGCATATCTTACCAGCGAAAGTTAATTATTTTAGCTTCTTTGCGCAGATTTTCCCAGGAGATCTGAATATTATCGAATTTGATCCCATTTTTTGAAGGCCGGCCATTTTTTAGACTCAGAGTAGGAGATTAACGAATCATATTTGATAAACAAGATGAAGTGAAAGTAATTGCGATTGAAAAAATTGGTGCTAGAGGAGACGTTTACAAATGACACTTCAAATTATTAAATCAATAGACGGAAGAGAAGAATATGTATTGCTCCCGATTACTGCATACAAAGCATTAAAAAGAGAAATTGATAACATTCTTGAAGGTGACTATCAGCCTTTTGTTCTAGAAGATTATGTGAGCTCACCTGTTGCATTAGCTAGAATAAAAGCGAATCTTTCTCAACATGAACTCGCTGAGTTGATGGGAGTTTCTCAAGCTTACATAAGCAAACTTGAAGGTAATCAAAAAGTAACCCCTAAAACACTTAGCAAAGTAATGCTTGCGATAAGAAAAGAGTGTCCTTAAGAAGGCTCAAAAATTTAGACGGGGTTCTATTCTTTTGACAGCAAACCGGACTTTTTTATTGGCGCTCATGCTTCGATATAAGGCATACCTATAATTACTCACGATGCGAACCGTTACCGTGACTGCTTCCCTAAACTTAAACTTATCCATCCTGAAGTTGAGATAATATGAGTTTTAAGCTTAGCTATAACCTATTGATATTTAAATAGAAATTTAAATTTTTCCTCTCTGGAATGAGTCTTGGTAATATATCGTCCACAAAAGCTAAATCGACATAGAAAAAAAACTACCATTTTCCTCCCTAAGGGGGTACTATCCGCGTATCAAGAGTATACGGCTAACCTAATTGGTCTTGTGACTCATTTTTTTGGGAGAGAATGATACTGTGCCTTTAGTGATCCTATTATTTGCGCTTTTTGCGAGCCTTTTCACCTTAAGCAAATCCGCCTTAGATTTCTCTGAGCCCTTCTTTTTAATTGGCTCAAGAATGACCTTAGCAGGGCTCTTATTATTGGCCCACCAATTTATCTTTAACCGTAAGTCTTTTGCCATTAAAAGCAACCATATTTTGCCTTTAGTTATCCTAGGCCTGGTGAGCATCTACATTACGAATATCGCTGAGATCTGGGGCATTCAGTATATGAGCTCTGCCAAGGCTTGCCTCATTTATAGCTTATCGCCCTTTATTGCTGCCTTGTTTGCGTATTGGTTCTTAAAAGAGCGGTTAACGCCTAAAAAATGGGTAGGATTGTGTATTGGTTTTATTGGGCTCACCCCTATTCTCTTCACCCAATCTAGCTCATCGGAGCTCGCCAAAGATTTACTCTTTTTCTCGCGGGCAGAAGTTGCGCTCATGATAGCCGTGTTTTCTAGCGTTTATGGCTGGATTTTATTAAAGAAAATCATTAACGAATATCGCTATACCCCCATCATGGCCAACGGGATCAGCATGTTAATTGGTGGCGTCTTGGCGCTTACCCATTCCTATTTAAGCGGCGAAACCTGGACACCGGTGCCTGTACTAAGTGGAAAATATGCGGCCTTTATTGAATGCACCTTATGGATGACGCTCATTTCTAATGTGGTGTGCTATAACCTTTATGGTTACCTATTAAAGCGCTTTTCAGCCACCTTTATGTCGTTGGCGGGCTTGGTCACCCCCTTATTTGCTTCTTTATTTGGTTGGTATTTCCTAAATGAAGTGATCACCTGGCATTTCTTTGCCTCCATGGTGCTCTTCTCCGTTGGATTAGCCAT
Source organism: Uncultured Candidatus Berkiella sp. (assembly GCA_964535225.1). Lineage (GTDB taxonomy): Bacteria > Pseudomonadota > Gammaproteobacteria > Berkiellales > Berkiellaceae > Berkiella. Next base: position 2,331 of record CAZHSJ010000284.1, read on the forward strand.
TTTCTATCAAGAAGAACTAACAACCAACTTACAAACCGATGTTGACAGTAAAAGCGCCGATGTTAGCGCGTAATGACTGTCACTGTCATACCACTTTTTCAGACGGTTCATTGTCTGTAGAAGACTTGCTCAATCTGGCTAAGGAAAGAGAACTTAGCGGGTTGAGCATTACCGATCACGATACTATCGATGCTTATGAAAGCGCCCTTCCCCTGGCTCAATCACTTGGTTTAGATCTGGTTTCGGGTATAGAAATATCAACAGAGCTCAACAACGCCAGCATTCATGTCTTAGGGTATGGCTTTGATTTACACTCCAGTGATTTAAAAAAATTCTGTGTACAATTACAAATAGAGCGCGAAAACCGCAATGAGAAAATTTTAGAGCGCCTACATAAAATCAAAAAGCCCCTCTTAATGAGTGAGCTAAGAGAAACTTTTGGCAAAGGCACT
>CAZHSJ010000285.1:0-2776 GCA_964535225.1 Uncultured Candidatus Berkiella sp.
TGTCAGCAGTTTTATCGACGATGAAAGCATTGTAAAAGGAATTGAAGCGGGTGCAGATGATTATCTGACAAAACCCGTGTCTGCGGCCGTGCTTCGTGCGAAAATACACGCAATGCGTCGATTGGTTGCCATGCGAGAAAACTTAATTGATTTCGGTAAACAATTACGTGAAGTAAATGAAAAGCTCCTCAGCTCAAACCAGCTGCTCTCGGAATTATCCCTTAAAGATCCGCTAACACGATTAGGAAATCGACGTGCGTTTGAAGAAACGCTTTCTCGCAATTGCCGTAGCGCTATTCGTGATAATGAGCCGTTATGCATGCTCATGATAGATGTTGATAATTTTAAATCATTTAATGATACTTATGGCCACCAGGCAGGTGATTACTGCTTACAACAAGTTGCCCAGGTCCTTAAACAAGGTCTTCACCGCGCTTCTGATTTTGCGGCTCGCTACGGCGGAGAAGAGTTTGCTATTTTGTTGGCCAATACGCCTTTTGCAGGCGGCATGCATGTGGCAGATAGGTTGAGGATGGGGGTAGAAGCCCTCCAGCTTCAAAATAAACGAGCCCCATTAGGGGTTGTAACCATTAGCATTGGTGTTGCTTGCTCTAAAACGGATGGTGAATTTGCCAGCGAGTCCTTAGTGGCGGCAAGTGATTTGGCTTTATACGAAGCCAAAGAAAAGGGGCGAAATTGTGTCGCGGGTGCGAAATCCTTGGTGGATAATACAGATATTAAAAGTCTGAGTAAAGCCAAAAAGCGCCACCCCCCTTCTAACCTTGAACAAGCAAGTTAAGACCCTTTTTGCTGTAAATTTGTTATTATAAGACAAATTCAGTTTAAAAGTGGTTTAATGTGAGCTTAGTCGGAAATATTTCAAAAATGATTGGCGAGCCTTTGTCGCCAATCTCCTATTATTTGCCCTTAAGTGACAATAAGGTTCCTCTGAACGCCTACTTGGGCAAGACACTTTGCTTACAATTTTTGCAGAAAATTAATTGTGTGGGCTGCGGTATTGCTATTAAAAAAAGCTACCAGGACGGCTATTGTTTTCCTTGTACGCAAAGGTTGGCACAAACCGATCTGTGTATTGTAAAACCAGAGCGTTGTCATTTTCACTTAGGCACATGCCGCGAACCTGAATTTGGGCTAAACCACTGTATGGTGCCACATGTGGTTTATTTATCTAATGCTTCCGGCGTTAAAGTCGGGATCGCTAGAAAAACGAATATCCCAACGCGCTGGATAGATCAAGGCGCAATCAGTGGAATGGTACTGTTTGAGGTACCAACCAGAAGAGTGTCAGGCTTAGTCGAAGTGATTTTAGCAAAATATATTTCAGATAAAACTAACTGGCGAAAAATGCTCACAGGTCACGATGAAACCATCGATTTATTTCAAGAAAGAGAAAAATTGTTGGCGCAGGTAAAGCAAGATTTAAACCCTATTTTAGCCCAGTTTGGCAAGGATGCGATAATTCCACTTGTGCCACAGCAAACAAATTTGCAATATCCCGTCATGGCCTATCCTCAAAAAATATCTTCACTTTCGTTCGATAAAACGAATCTTGTTGAAGGGACCTTGCTCGGAATCAAAGGTCAATATTTAATTTTTGATATTGGCGTCCTGAATATCCGCAAACATAGCGGCTACAGCATCCAAATCGAATCACCTTAACTTTATGCTTTGTTTGTGGCACCAAATGTTAATATGCCAGCTAGGTGTTAACTTGTTTCTAAGAAAACCCGCTTCCTTTCTGGTGTAGCGTAAAGCAAGGAAACATGCCTCACTAAACCAATTAAGCCAATAACGTTAATAACCAACATCAGGTTCATAAAGATATCTGCTACGGTCCACACCATTTTGACATGAAAAAGGGCGCCCAGTGGAATAATGGCAACAAACAGATATTGGAAAGGTTTGATCCATTTTCTGGAAAATAGAAACTCAATGGCTTTATCCGCGCAAAACGACCACGTTAAAATGGTGGTAAAAGCAAAAAAGAACAAAGTAACGGTGATAATATGGCCAGCAAAGGGGAGTGAAAATCCGCGTTTAAAGGCTTCAATACACATATTGGTGCTTTCTAAGCCCATTACTAACCAGGCGTCTGTCATGATTAGTACCAGTCCGGTTAAGGTGCAAACCAACATGACTATTAAGGGAGATAAGGTGCTAATCAACCCTTGGGTCAGTGCTGTTTCGGTAAGCGATGTTTTACTGTCTACACTGGAGTGAATAATAGAATCGATCCCCACCCCAACATCGGTGGCAAATAAACCTCTATCAAATCCAACGCGCATCGCTTGTAACACGGCGAATCCTGCAACCCCACCTGATATCGATAAGGGCGTAAAAGCGCTATGCAAAATGAGATCAATCGCAGGAACGAGTCTCTCCAGATTGCAAAGCACAATGGCGAGGCAAGATCCAATATAACCAATGGCCATAAAAGGAACCACGAAAGAAGCAACCGCTGAGAAGCGATGCAGCCCACCTAAAATCACAGCAGCAACAATAAGGCTCATCATAACCCCTGTTGCTATAGGGGGAACGCCTGCTTGCGTGAAAGGCAGCGCGAGGGAATTCATTTGCACTAAATTACCCACGGTGAGGGCTGCAAAAATAGCAAGAAAACAATACAGTTTAGCGGTACGATTAAAGCCTAAGCCTTTGGATAGGAAATACATTGGGCCGCCAACGTTTTCGCCCTGTTCATTTTTTAGCCTAAACAAAATACCTAAAGTGCAACATACAAATTTAAATATGGAGC
>CAZHSJ010000286.1:0-2768 GCA_964535225.1 Uncultured Candidatus Berkiella sp.
TCCCCTTGCTCAATGACACGGCAACGTTAATCCGACATACCGTAAATCAATTTGCTCAAAAAGAAATTGCACCCATTGCCCATAAAATCGATGAAAGTAATCAATTCCCCAATGAGCTTTGGCAGAAAATGGGGCAATTAGGCTTACTTGGGATCACCGTCGAGGAACAATATGGTGGCGCACAGTTAGGTTACCTTGAACACGTTATTGCCATGGAGGAAATCAGTCGAGCGTCTGGCTCCGTTGGTTTGAGCTACGGCGCCCATTCCAATTTATGTGTCAACCAAATTCATCGCAATGGGTCTCACGAACAAAAGCAACGTTATCTACCTAAACTGATTTCAGGCGAGCATATTGGTGCGCTTGCCATGAGCGAGCCTGGTTCCGGCTCAGATGTGATGAGCTTGTCTCTAAGTGCCAAAGAACAGGGAGATAACTTTATTTTAAATGGCAGCAAAATGTGGATCACCAATGGTCCTGATGCTGACATTATTGTGGTTTATGCCCGCACAGAAAAAGATAAAGGTTCAAAAGGGATCACGGCTTTTATCATTGAAAAAAACTTTCCCGGTTACAAAGTAGCGCAAAAGCTCGACAAATTAGGCATGCGCGGCTCAAATACGTGCGAGCTGGTGTTTGATAATTGCGAAGTGCCTAAAGAAAATATGTTAGGTAAGCGTAACGAGGGGGCGAGCGTGTTAATGAGCGGGCTTAACTATGAACGTCTTATTTTAGCCGCGGGCCCCTTAGGTATTATGCAAGCGTGTCTTGATGTGGTTATTCCTTATGTTCATGAAAGAAAGCAATTTGGCAAAGCTATTGGGGAGTTCCAGTTTATTCAAGGCAAAATTGCCGATATGTACACCGTACTCAATGCAAGCCGATCTTTTATTTATTCTTTGGCACAATCTGCCGACACAACGAAAACTCTGTCCAATAAAGATGCCGCTGCTGTCATTTTATATTCATCCGAACAAGCAACCCAAATGGCCTTACAAGCCATTCAGTGCCTAGGGGGAAATGGCTACATTAATGAATTTCCAACAGGTCGCTTTTTAAGAGATGCCAAATTATATGAAATTGGCGCTGGTACCTCTGAGATCCGCCGTATCGTTATTGGTAGAGAATTATTTGAAGAAAATAAATAAGGAAAAATAAGTGGCCAATAGCAAAGACAACATCGTAATTGTTGCTAGTAAAAGAACACCCATTGGACAATTGCAAGGGTGTTTTGCAGAGTTAAGTGCTCCCAAATTAGCAAGCTTTGCGGTTTCATCTGCTTTATCTTCTATCGATTTTTCACCAGATGAAATAGATGAAGTTATTCTTGGCTGTGTGCTCAGTGCAGGTATTGGCCAGGCGCCCGCCAGACAAGCCTCGCTTTTTGCAAACCTTCCCAATAAAGTAGGCTGCACCACCATTAATAAAATGTGTGGCTCTGGGATGAAAGCGATGATGTTAGGCGCGGATATATTACTCGCTAGGAGTCAGAAAGTGATTCTCGCCGGTGGGATGGAAAGCATGACCAACGCGCCTTATTTATTAAATAAAGCACGTGCAGGGTATCGCATGGGACATGGCACTATGTATGATCATATGTTTCTCGACGGTTTAGAAGATGCCTATGACAAAGGTAAACTGATGGGCGTTTTTGCTGAACTTTGCGCACAAAAATATGAATTTACCCGAGAAGCGCAAGACGCTTTTGCCTTACAATCCTTAGCGCGTGCAAAAGAAGCCATCGCCAACAAATACTTTACCTCTGAAATTGCAACCATTACCCTTGATACCAAAGCGGGAAAAATAGAAGTGCGTGATGATGAATTACCCGGCAAAGCCATGCCAGAAAAAATCCCCCAATTAAAACCGGCTTTTAAAGAGAATGGCACCGTCACCGCAGCAAATTCAAGTGGGATCTCAGATGGGGCAGCAGTACATCTCTTAATGCTGGAAAGTGAGGCAAAAAAGCGCAACCTCACTCCACTTGCAAGGATTGTGGACTATACCACCCATGCGCAAGAGCCTAGCTGGTTTACGACAGCCCCCGTAAGTGCCATTTCGAGTTTATTAAATAAAATAAACTGGAAAGTGTCTGATGTTGATCTCTTTGAAGTCAATGAAGCCTTTGCCGTTGTTGCCATGGCAGCCATGAAAGAGCTCAATATTCCTTCTGAAAAAATCAATATTCATGGTGGCGCCTGCGCGCTGGGGCACCCTATTGGCGCAAGTGGCGCCCGAATTGTCACCACGCTTATTTTTGCGCTCAAACGTTTGGGCTTAAAGCGTGGCATTGCTTCATTATGCATAGGTGGTGGCGAAGCAACCGCCATGGCAATTGAACTTGTGGGGGCTTAATGAAAAGTAATCTGAATGTAAAATCACCCGAATTTACTAAAAATACAGACCAGATCTTGATTCAAGTTCAAGCCTTAAAAGATCTCACCTTGACGCTTTCCAAAGGGGGCGGAGAACAAACGGCAGCCTTACATCGTTCTCGTGGAAAATTATTACCGCGTGAGCGAATTAATAAATTGCTAGATGAGGGCTCTGCGTTTTTAGAATTATCTGCTTTAGCGGGGTATAAGCTCTACGATGAAGAGATCCCTTGCGGTGGTATTATTACCGGCATTGGACGAATCTATGGCATTGAATGCATGTTAATAGTCAATGATGCAACGGTCAAAGGCGGCACGTATTACCCCATTACCGTTAAAAAGCATTTGCGCGCCCAAACCATTGCGCAAGAAAACCATTTACCTTGTATTTAT
>CAZHSJ010000287.1:0-2768 GCA_964535225.1 Uncultured Candidatus Berkiella sp.
TTATCTAACGGTGCCTTTTGTTTTAAAGCAAGGTAGTCCTTTTCAGACATGTCCAAGGAATAGGAAACATTTACTTTGGGATAGGCAAGGTTGATATACTGTTTAAAGGTAAGAGGATAAAAAATAAAATCTATTCCCTTGCCGCGCCGTCCAGGTAAATATTCCCCAGTTTTTTTTATGCTGATGGTGTTTGAGCCGGTCAATATGTAAGTGATGTTTTTAAAATGACCTGAATCAACAAGGTACTTTATAGCGAGGAAACTGTCTTTTACAGCAGTAATTTCGTCTAATAGAATATACCGTCTTGCTTTGGAGGGGAAATTCTGCAAATATTCTTCAACTAATTCCACGATATCTTGCTTTTTATCTAACAGATCACAATTAAAATATAAAAAGTTTTCTTTATTGTTTTCATTGATATGTTGCTGGATTAGCATTTTAAGGTGGGTACTTTTACCTATTTGCCTTGGGCCTGTTACGATATATATCCCATCCTCAAAGCAATAGGATAAAAAGGCATGTTCGTGGTGAATATACTTAAATTCCTGTAGCCTTAAGAGGTGTATATCCTCATTGATATTGGACAGTGCTAAGATCCAAGGGCTTTGCTTGATAATTTTATCTAAATAACTCATTTTTCATCCTGGGTTGTTGTCATTCAGACTGACATAAATAGCATAATTTATGTCAGTCTAAAAAGCAACGAAACACTTGGTTACATTAATTACATTACAAGAACCAAGCGCTAGCGTGATATTTTTTGCAAGAGTGTGTATACAACTAAAAAAACCATGACTTAAGCCAAACTTATAATAAGTATTTGAAGGAGCAACGTAATGCCAAAAGCAAAAGAGCTCATTGGCGCAAGTTTTGGTTGGGGCGCAGGCCGCCATGCGGTGCAGTTTGGGCCTGATTTTTTACAGGAGCACCTTTTAAAAAATGAACCATGGCGCGCCAACCTTAAAGCAAGCCTACCCTATAGCGAGGGTAAAAAACTCAAGTACGAGCAACGCTTAGATCAAGTTGAGGAATTTACGCACCGTCTTTCTTTGGAAGTTATCGCAAGCGCTGCCACGCATATCCCGATTATATTAGGAGGCGATCATGCCATTGCTATAGGCACCTGGAGTGGGATAAGTGTAGCAAAAGAAGCAACCGAAAATTTTGGTTTAATGTGGATAGATGCGCATATGGATTCTCATGTCCCACAAACATCCCCTTCTAGCAATATCCATGGTATGCCCTTGGCCGCCCTAATGGGGTATGGTGAAAAATCTTTGGTGAATTTGCAACAAGTTGGTGCAAAATTAAACCCCCACCATGTAGTGCTCATTGGGGTGCGCAGCTATGAACCAGAAGAAGCCGCTTTTTTAAAAAAGCTTGGTGTTAAAATATATTTTATGGAAGAAGTGAACAAACGGGGGTTTAAAACCATTTTTGAGGAAGCCTTAATAATCGTAAGTGAAAAAACCAAAGGATTTGGTATTAGCCTTGATATGGATGCATTCGATCCTACACTTGCCCCGGGCACAGGAACGCCGGAGCTAAATGGCATTACCGAGATAGAAGACGTTATACATGCGTTTGCTTCGCTAAAAACCAACGAAAAATTTTGCGCCTTTGAAATAGCAGAATTTGATCCCACCAAAGATGTCAGTCAAAAAACGGGCCTGTTGGTTCAACGCATTGTCCGAACGCTGTTAGGGGTGAGCAATGTCTAAAACATCATCATGGATTGAACAGGAATTAAAAGTTTGTGCACATAATTACCATCCTTTACCGATTGTTTTAACAAAGGGAAAAGGCGAATGGCTGTGGGATATTGAGAATAAGCGTTATTTGGATATGATGGCAGCTTATTCTGCTGTAAGTTTGGGGCATTCTCATCCTAAAATTGTAGAAGCTTTAATTGAGCAATCGCAATTATTAAACGTGCCTTCTCGGGCATTTTATAATGATCAACTTTTACCCTTGTGCCAAAAAATATGTAAGCTTAGTGGCATGGAGATGGCCTTGCCCATGAATACAGGCGTTGAGGCCGTTGAAAGCGCTATTAAAGCCGTCAGGCGATTTGGTTATGAACACAAGGGAATAAAGAATGATCAAGCCCAAATTATTGTTGCCAGTAATAATTTTCATGGACGCACGATTAGTGTTATCAGTTTTTCATCAGACGATGATTATAAAAAAGGGTTTGGTCCTTTAACACCAGGCTTTATAACGGTTCCCTATGGTGATAGTAAAGCATTAAAAAAGGCAATAACACCCAATACGTGTGCGTTTTTGATTGAGCCTATTCAAGGAGAGGCAGGCATTATTATGCCACCGCAAGGTTATTTAAAAGAATGCGAAAAAATATGTAAAGATGAAAATATTTTACTCATCGTAGATGAAATACAAACAGGGCTTGGCAGAACAGGCAGCCTATTTGCTTTTGAACATGAAAAAGTAAAACCCGATGGATTGATTATTGGAAAGGCATTAGGAGGCGGCATATTGCCTATTTCCATGTTTTTGGCTAAAGAGAAACTGATGTCCGTTTTTACGCCAGGAAGTCACGGTTCCACTTTTGGAGGTAACCCACTGGCTGCAAGGGTTGCACAGGTTACCTTAGACGTTATTGAAGAGGAAAATTTAGTGTCGCGTAGCGCACAACTGGGAGAACGTTTATTAAAAGGCTTACAGAAAATAAAGCATCCGTTGCTCAAAGAAATTAGAGGCAAGGGTCTTTTTGTAGGTATAGAAATAGATAAAAAAATATCTGCACG
>CAZHSJ010000288.1:0-2754 GCA_964535225.1 Uncultured Candidatus Berkiella sp.
CTGAAGTGATTTTAGCAGGGCGTAGAATTAATGATGGGATGGGTAAATATGTTGCCGATCAAACCGTTAAACAGATGATATTGCAAGGTAGCCGTATTAAGGGTGCTAAAGTGGCTGTGTTAGGGCTTACTTTTAAAGAAAATTGTCGTGATATACGTAATACCAAAGTGGTGGAGGTGATTAATGAACTGCAGTCATTTGGTATTGAAACCATCGTGCATGATCCTATCGCCGATAAAGAAGAAGCCTATAAAGAACATGAAATTGAATTAATTGAGTGGGAGGATATTTATGATGTGGATGCGATTGTTTTATGCGTTTCGCATCAATATTACACAAGCCTTGCTGCAGAAAAATTTGCCGAAAAGTTTGATAACTTTAGGCTCATGATTGACGTGAAAGGCATTTTGGATAAAGAAGCTTTTACGCAAGTGGATATAAATATTTGGCGGTTGTAATGGTGCCGGAGGAGGGAATCGAACCCACACGATGTTACCATCACCAGATTTTGAGTCTGGCGCGTCTGCCAGTTCCGCCACTCCGGCCACAAGTCGCAGTATACTATGCCAGATGCAGACTAAATGCAAACGGCGTAGAGGGTGCTGATTTAAGCAACTTAAATGGTGGGCACGCTTACGCTTTGCCCACCCTACGAATGCACGATCCGGTATGTGCCCCACCGGGAGCGGTGGGGTGGGCGCTAGCTATCTCATTAAAAATACGGAGAGTTTTTTGCTGTAGGGGACGACCTCTGTGTCGTCCCGATAAAGATCCTGGTTTTATTAGGGCGGGCACCTGCCTTCGTTAAAACTACGGCAAGGCAGGCACAGGCCCGCCCCTACAATGATTCTGATTTTGATTCAGGGCATACAGAGCTATTAGCCCAATAAAAATATAGCCAAATAACACATTTCTATTCTTTTTTCCCTTAACTATCAACATAATTTGCCTTTAACCGCGTCCCAAGGTAGATTGCAAAGCCAACTATATTCTATTTATATAGCAATGTTATAATGCTTAATTACTTGAGGTACTTATGAGACAGCTTCTTTTTATTTTATTGGCATGTTTATCATCAAACGCTTTTGCCTCGGGCGGGTCGGGGGCTCAAGGCCAGAGCATGATGAGCAGCTTATTTATGATTGGTATTTTTATTGTAGCCTTGTATTTTATGGCCATTAGACCGCAAACCAAACGAGCAAAAGAGCATCAACAATTGATTTCAAGCATCGCAAAGGATGATGAAGTTATCACCCAAGGTGGTTTGCTTGGTAAAGTACTCAGAGTAAATGAACAATTTATTGTTATTACTATTGCAGAAGGGATTGAAGTTAAAATTCAAAAGCAAGCAATTTCTGCAACCCTTCCCAAAGGAACAATGAAAACGATTTAGTAACAAGAAGAGATCCCCAATGCTTAATAAATATCCCACATGGAAATACGTGTTATTAGGTTTGCTCTTGGTAGTTGGTGTGATTTATTCTGCACCAAATTTGTTCGGCGAAGATCCTGCCATTCAAGTACTGCCAAGCTCAGGATATTCGCTAACACCTAGTACGCAGGAAGAAATCAAGCAGGCGCTACTTGCGAGTGATTTAAAATATCGCACTATGACGGCGGAAACTAATTCACTGTTAATTCGTTTTCATGATGCTCAAACGCAAATTAAAGCAAAGGAAGTGATAAGCACAAAGCTTGGGGATAATTATATTGTTGCACTAAACTTAGCGCCAAGAACGCCAGCATGGCTAGAAGCGCTTGGTGCCAAACCCATGAAATTGGGATTAGATCTTCGAGGCGGGGTGCACTTCTTAATGGAAGTGGATGTTAACACGGCTGTGGAAAGGCGCCTTGATAGTGAATTCAGTGATATTCGCAATACGTTACGTGAAGATAAAGTTCGTTACCGACAGCTTGCTAAATCAAGTGAGGAATTAATAACCATTTCTTTTGATGATGGCGAAACGCTACAAAAAGCAGATGAATTAATTCGTAAACGTTCAAGAGATTTTGATATTACCCGTAACACGGAAGACGGTAAGTTTCAATTATTGCTCAATTTGAAGCCCAGTGTTGTTCAAGAGATCAAAAATAATACCCTAGAACAAACCATGAGCACTTTGCGAAACCGCGTCAATGAATTAGGGGTAGCAGAAGCGGTGGTGCAACGCCAGGGGATGAACCATATTGTTGTTGAATTACCAGGCATTCAAGATACAGCACGCGCTAAAGATATTTTAGGTAAAACAGCCACCTTAGAATTTCATTTACATGCCAAAGAAGAAAGTGTGAACGCAAAACCAGGCTCAACACCACCGCCTGGCACGAAATGGTACTATGAACGAGATGGCCGGCCCTATCTGTTATATAAGCGCGAAATTCTTACCGGAGAATCGATTACCGGGGCAATGGTGGGCTCAGATGATAGAACAGGCAGACCAGCCGTTTTAGTACGCGTTGGTGGTGCGGGATTATCCTTATTTAAAAAAACAACCCTTGAAAATATTGGTGAGTTATTAGGGGTTGTCTATATCGAGACAAAGACAGATCAAGACATTGTGGATGGTCAAGTGGTGAAAAAGAATAAGAAGAATGAACTTCTTATTAGTATTGCAACCATTCAAAGTGCACTGGGTAGCCAATTTCAAATTACGGGCTTAACTTTAGCTGAAGCACAAGACTTGTCGTTGCTACTTCGCGCAGGGGCACTACCTGCGGCAATGACAATTGTTGAAGAGCGTACCGTCGGACCCA
>CAZHSJ010000289.1:0-2753 GCA_964535225.1 Uncultured Candidatus Berkiella sp.
GAAGCTTTTTGTGAAAATAGTTCTAAAAGCTGCCCAATAGTCAACTTTAGGCGCAATTTGATTATCTCATCTTGCCCTCCTATCCGTTTCAATACCCTTAAATTCAACAAATCTTTGCTTCAATTTTGGTAGTTCTTCTTTGATAAATTTAGCTTCTCTTGAATTTAAAGGAAGAGTATCAAAGCAGTCTTGCCAATCTTTAGCAATATCTTTTCTTAGCTTAGGGTGTTTACGAACAAATTCACTACCAATTTCAAATCTTACATTGCTTGATTTAAGATCAAATAATATGAATTCCGCTATCTCATGATCTTTACCACCTAAAAGGACGATATTATCAATTGGAAAAGATTCACATTCTTTAATGTACTTGGTGAGATAACGTGAATTTTGCTCTGAACCACCCTCTTTGAGTAGTTTGTAACTAAAGGTTGATTTCTCGAAAGGATCTTTTTGTTTGTGTTCATGTAGGTGTTTTCTGATAAGCGCCACGAGTACTTCGCGGTAAAATTCTGCTTTTTGACCCAAAGTCACAAGATCATCAACATCAATATGTTTGAAAAAATCGATATCACGAATCATTTCATGCTTAAGGCGACGGATACCCCGCTTATGGCTATTGTCCATCAAATTCAATCGTTTGCTGGGAATAGATGTAATGGTTTCCCATAAAGTCTGAATATGTTTTGGTTTTAGACTTTTTTTAGTATCAGTTAAGGTCGTTTTTGCTAAAGCTAACTTATCTTCGCTAACATGATCCATTGTTCTATACAAATTGGCGAGCATAAAAGCTGCTGCCATGGGGTTTTCATCCAACACAGCCAAGAACGTTTTGTCGATCTTTTTACATAAAATTTTAATGTCCAACATAAATACCACCTCTTTTTGATGGATTTGAGAAATTTTCGGCTTCTTTGCGGCAGGTAGCCACCTTCTTGCTATTGTGCTGATGAAGAATGAAGGGCTTAATTTTATTGTTCTTATCTTTGTAATCTCTTACAAGTTTGCCTGTATCAAGTCCATTTCGACGACAAGCATCCAAAAAGCACTCAATTTTGGGATCCCAAGGACTGTTAAAGTATTCTGATTGTCTAACAAAGGAGGTAAATTCAAATTTATCTGACGCCTCAAGCAAGCGATAGTCATGGAAAAGCTCTACATCGGCATCTTCAAATGGCTTTGAGGGGTCTTTAAGCTTATCCAGATGCGCTATAAGCCACTTTAACCGCTTTTTGGCAACTCCTATCAACACCTCGCCTTTTTGTTCCTCTGGAAGAAATCTAAGAAGCCGTACCGCACGTGAAGAGTCACCTTCATAGTTTTCAAAGAATTGACGAGCCAAATTTTTTCGTTGGGTTATGGTTTTATCTTGTTTAGAAGAGTAACTATATACGTCTACCCCATCGAGTAATTCGTAAATATCGCTCAGGGCTTCATCGCCAATTTCATCAAGCTTTTGCAAAAGCTGATCATCTTTGTGAATCTTAAAAATACAGTTAATTTTCTCTTCTGCGCGTTTTATCCGCTCTTTGTGGCGACGATACCATTGTGAGACAAGTTCCTTGTGGCTTTGATGCAATAATCTTGCATTCATGGGGCAGTCAGAATTAAGGGTTTTGAAAATATGAGATTGTACTTTTCGAAGAAATAAATCACACTTATTCCCTATTTCTAGCTGCTTAATCCATTCTTGGACCTGATCTAATGTTGGGTATATTTTCCCTTCTAGCAATTCATTTAGATGTAATGCAGCTTGCCGAGTTTCCTTTTTTAAGAGATAATCGCGCAAAATAGACTGCCATCCTTTTAAGTAGTCTTTTCTTAGTTCGTGGCCGCCCCAAGGTTGTTTAAATGAGTATTCAATCTCATTATTCACCCTACTACAACGCTCAATTTTGCTAAACCACTTATGAATAGGGTTCGCATTTTGTTCGAATTGATGAATAGCGAGCTCATCGCCATAGGCAGCGACAAACTCCTTTAGTTTAGCGAGCTGTGAATGCGGTATTGTAGGAACCAGCTTGTCTTTTGATGCAGATTTTTCTAATAATTCAATATCATCCCCTACCCTTAAGGCAATATGATTAGCGACTTGTTTTAAATGAGTTTTTAATTGCTTTTCTTGAACATCAATTTTTGCTTTGACAGCATCCAACTGTAGATTAAAGTTTCCCCGACCAAATAACTTTTGTCCAGTAAAGGTTTGATTCAACTTCGATTTAAATTCGTCCAGATGATCAAAATGAATTTTTGATTGTTCACTCAAATACTTTATATCAAAATGCGGAATATCAACTATCACTTGACTCAAGTGATTTGCCATAAATTCTTGGGTCGAGCCTAACGTATCTAATGCCTGATATATTTCCTCGCGTTTCCAATGGGTAATATAATCCACTACACTTTGTTTGAATGTAGTAAGCATCATCCAACCAAAGATCCAAACTGGTGAAAGAGCAAAAGTATAAAACAGAACGCTGCTCAGCAGCGCAAAAGCAGTTGCGCCAATTATTAGGCCTACTGGTTGTAAGACAATCATTAAATAATGATAACCAATAAGCGTTAAAGCAAGATAAAATAGATAGCGCAAGCTCCATAGCTTGGCGCCAAATGAAACTAAGCCAAAAGTTTCTAATCCTTCCTTTGCTGCTTGTAAGATATTTTTAGTTGTCTTTTTAACGATTGACGGCACAATCTTTTTAAACCATGATGGAAACAGAAAATTATTTATACCATTATCAGACAATGATTTT
>CAZHSJ010000290.1:0-2752 GCA_964535225.1 Uncultured Candidatus Berkiella sp.
AAAGCACTTAAAAACTACCGCCACCCTATTCTGGTTTCCTCTACCGACGGCGTCGGCACTAAGTTACGTTTAGCGATTGAAGCTAAAAAGCATGGCACTATCGGTATCGATTTAGTCGCCATGTGCGTTAATGATTTAGTTGTGATGGGCGCAGAGCCACTGTATTTTTTAGATTACTATGCCACGGGCAAACTGGATGTTGATATTGCTGCCACGGTTATTGAAGGCATTGCCAAAGGTTGCAAAGAAGCGAATTGTGCGCTCATAGGTGGCGAAACCGCTGAAATGCCCGGCATGTATGCCACCAACGATTATGATTTAGCAGGATTTTGTGTTGGCATTGCCGAGAAGGATGAGTTGGTCGATACCACGCTCATTGAAAAAACCGATGTGCTGATTGCTTTAGCCTCCAGTGGCCCACACTCCAACGGGTATTCTTTAATTCGCCATATTCTTAACACGAAAGCTATCCCTGCGGATTTTACCCTAGACAATAAACCACTCATGGATTTATTGCTTACCCCAACACGTATTTATGTTAAATCCTTATTAGCGCTTGCAAAAGCGCGTTTACTCAAAGGCGCTGCGCATATCACGGGCGGTGGTTTTATCGATAACATTCCCCGTATTTTACCTGAAGATCTCGCTGCTTTTATTGATACTTCCTCTTGGCAAATGCCTCCTGTGTTTAGCTGGTTACAAGAAATGGGGAACTTAAGCACCTTTGAATTACGACGCACTTTAAATTGTGGGGTTGGCATGGTGATTTGTGTAAAAGCAAGTGAAGCCAACAATGCACTGACCTTATTACAAGCGCAAGGCGAAACAGCGTGGATCATCGGACAGGTTACAACTCGGACCCAAGATGCGGTAGTGTTTAGCGATGCACGCTAAATGCCAGATTATTGTTTTAATTGGGGGAAGTGGCAGTAATTTGCAGGCACTTATTGATAATAGCGCCTTGCAACAAGATGCCGAGATTGTTGGTGTTATCAGTCATCGTGCAGATGCCTATGGTTTACAAAGAGCGCAGCGTGCTGACATTCCCACAAGCATTGTTGCACATAACGCCTATCCTTCTCGTGAAGAATTTGAAACCTCATTATGCCAAGCAATCGATGCGTTTGAACCTGCTTTGATTTTACTAGCCGGATTTATGCGCATTTTATCAGCCGATATTGTTACGCGATATGAGGGTAAACTGCTTAATATTCACCCCTCCTTATTACCAAAGTATAAAGGCCTGCACACCCATCAACGTGCTTTAGAGGAAGGCGAAAAAGTGCACGGTGCGAGTGTCCATTTTGTAACCGCTGAGTTAGATGGTGGGCCGATTGTGGCACAAATTCCTGTTCCCGTGTTCGCAGAAGATACTGAAAAAACATTAGGCGAGCGTGTATTACACGCTGAACATTGGCTGTATCCGCACGTTGCGCTTTGGTTTGCACAAAAACGCTTACAGTATCAGAAAAATCTTGTTACATTAGATGGCAAGCGACTCCCCTCGCAAGGCCAGCAGTTATCTTTGCCTACTATAACCCAAGGAATAGTAAGTTGAGAAACAAACAACACAAGATTAATTTCTTTTTTTTCTCTAGCCTGGTTGCCATATTGATCTGGATGATGAGCACCTCGGTTAAAGCGTATGTCCAAGACGACATTGGCGCCTTTTCTCTTGGAGAGTATGAGGCCCACTATAGTGTTAATTGGTTGGGCATTTATGGTGGCGAATCGGTGCATACCTTAAAGCGTTTAAATAATGGTCAATACCATTTTGAAGCACGCACGCAACCTGCACTGCGCTTTCTGCCTTACCATTCGATAGAGAGCACGGTGTTTAAGGTAGAAAGTGGTGAAATTCTGCCACAACACTATCAGTACAATGTCCAGGAAGGGGCACGTCATAAAAAAGGCCGCGTTGCCTTTGATTGGGAAACCCATAAAGTGCGAAATCCGTTAATCGCAGAGCCCTGGGAAAGTGATATTGCACAAGGTACCCAAGATAAATTAACGCAAACACTCTGTTTGCGCCAAGCGCTACTGAAAGGTTCTACCTCACTTAACTTTATGGTAGCAGAGTACGACAAACTCAAAAATTACCATTTTGTCATTTTAGGGAATGAGCGCTTACAAACCAACATTGGGCCATTAGACACGGTAAAGGTTGAACATGTTTCTCGCAAAGGTCATCGTACCACTATGTGGTTTGCTAAAAAATTAGATTATTTACCTGTAAAAATGGCACAAATGCGCAAAGGTAAAGTCGTTGCCAGTGGCGAAATCTTAAGTTTTAATCAAAAATTATAAAATCTATTAACGTTTTCTAAGGGTTGAATATGCGCAATTTATCCATCCAGGAATGTGACCAAGTAAGCGCAGGATATGAAGCATGGCAGGTTATTTCTGTGAGCGGACTTTCCTCTGGGTTAGCCTTTGGTGCTATTGAAGCTTATTCTACATTCTCATTGATAGAAGGATTAAAATACTTCGCTATTTGTAGCGTACCTACCATGATTGCAAGCTCGCTGATTTTAGGCTCTATTGCCGTTATTCAAGCAGTGCAAGAATTGCCTACTTTTTCGAGTATGTCGCATTGTTCGTGATAAATGCTAACAACGGCGTATAGTTCTTTTTATCTGCTTCTTTTAACGCCATGATATATTCTTTTCTTCTAGCGCTAATTGAATGAAGTGAAGAACCGTTCTTCTAAACCTATCCAAATCTACTCAAGAGCAGATTCAGCGTTAGATTC
>CAZHSJ010000291.1:0-2740 GCA_964535225.1 Uncultured Candidatus Berkiella sp.
GCATTTGCTAACACTCGATGCCATACAAGTTGGTCAACAAGCTGTCATGAAGGGGTTTGGGGGGGCAGCTACCGGTTTTAGGCATAAGTTATTAGCAATGGGCTTAACCCCGGGTGTGTTAATAAAGGTTGTCCGTATCGCCCCGCTTGGCGATCCTATACAAATTCTGTTGCGAGGGTACACCCTCAGTTTACGAAAGAAAGAATGTCAACAAATTGAAGTGGAATATGCGCATAACCAACAAGAAAAAAACATCTCAAGATCCGTACTTGCAGATAGCACTTGTCGGGAATCCTAATTGCGGTAAAACCACTTTATTTAATGCCTTAACCGGTGCAACACAACGTGTTGGGAATTGGTCTGGTGTTACGATTGAAAGTAAATCAGGCTATGTTGAACATCATACGGGTCTGATAGAAGTCGTCGATTTACCAGGTACTTATACCTTAACGCGATCCAGTGTTGAGTGTCCTCAAGATGAAAGCTTAACCGCTGCTTTTTTATTATCTAATGCTTGTGATGTTGTGTTGAATGTCATTGATGCAGTTAATCTAGAGCGGAATCTCTATTTGACGCTACAACTGCTTGAGCAGAACATACCCGTTGTGATTGCGCTTAATCGAATAGATTTGTTGGAAAAAGCGGGTGCGCAAATTAATGTTTCTCTGCTGGGTGAAAAATTAAATTGCCCCGTTGTGCCTATGATTGCCCGAAGTGGGAGTGGCGTCGCCGATCTTAAAGAAAGGCTTGTACAGCAAAAACGTTCTCATGCCCTGCAGGTAAGCTACCCCCCTATCGTCGAAAAGTACATTACCCAGCTTGAGCAACGCTATAAGGTAAAACGCTATCAAGCAATTGCCTGGCTTGAGGGAGAGCCAACGGATAAGGAAGAAGTAGCCGCGGCCAAAGCAGCCATTGTTGCGCAGACAGGGCAAGAGGGTGATATTTTAATTGCCACAGCGCGGTATGAATTTATTGACAAGCTTGTTAAAGAAGTACGTACAGAAAGTGGTCTTATCAGGGCAAAACCACCACGTAAAAGCTATTTAGATCACATTGCGTGTCATCGCTATTTTGGGATCCCGTTCTTTTTGGGCGTTATGTACGCGCTTTTCTTTTTTGCTATCAATGTAGGGGGCGCCTTTCAGGATTTTTTTGAGTTAAGCGCCAATGCTTCGTTTGTTGATGGCCTTGCCTTTTTATTGGAAAAAGCTGCAGCGCCAAATTGGTTAATGGCATTACTTGTTTCGTTTGGATCAGGGATCAGCACGATTGTGACATTTATTCCTGTGCTGGGGGCCATGTTTTTAGCATTAGCCTTTTTAGAAGATTCTGGTTACATGGCCAGAGCCGCTTTCGTGGTGGATAGGTTAATGCGCGCTATTGGATTACCTGGCAAATCTTTTGTACCGATGATTGTGGGGTTTGGCTGTAACGTGCCTGCTATTATGGGTATGCGCACATTGGAAAACAAACGCGATCGTATTTTAGCGGTAATGATGAGCCCCTTTATGTCCTGCGGCGCCAGATTAGCTATTTTTACGGTTTTTGTCGCCGCCTTTTTCCCAACGGGTGGAGAAAATATTGTTTTTTTACTTTATGTGATTGGCATACTGATGGCCATCTTAACGGGATTGTTACTTAAAAAGACCCTCTTACGTGGTGAGATTTCTCCCTTGATTATGGAGATCCCGCCTTATCAATGGCCGCATTGGGGCTCGCTATGGTTTCATTGTTGGCACAGGTTAAGACGGTTTGTAGTAAATGCGGGCAAACTCATTTTACCGGTGTGCCTTGTGATTGGCACCTTAAATCATATTAGCCTGCAAGGCGTTTGGTTGGATGAGCCAGATCAAACATCTGCCTTGGCCAGTGTGGGGAAAAAATTGGTGCCGTTCTTTAAACCCCTTGGTATTGAGGAAGAGAATTGGCCAGCTGCAGTGGGTTTACTGACCGGCGTTTTAGCCAAAGAAGTGGTCATAGGGACACTCAATTCTTTATATATTAAGCAAGAAAAACAAGAAAAGCGTTTTCATTTAGGTGAGCGCTTATCGCAAGCGTTAAATACCATTCCAACTAATTTGGGTGCCCTTACGCATGCTTTTGGAAACCCTGTCAAAGCAAGTTCCCCCATAGAGCCGCGCAATACGCACGTGTATGGGGAAATGGTGCGGCGGTTTAACGGCCAGGCAAACGCCTTTGCGTATTTGTTGTTTGTATTATTATATTTTCCGTGTGTTTCTGCGACGGCGGCGATGGTGCGTGAAGTACAAAGAGGGTGGACATTATTTTCGGTGTGTTGGACAACCGGACTTGCTTATGCGCTGGCGGTTGCTTATTACCAATGCGCTACCTTTGAAGATCACCCCTTAGCGTCATCACTTTGGCTGTTAACGTGGATTGCCCTTGGGGGCGCAACCGTTGCAGGGATCCGTTTGTATGCCAAACGTTATATGCCAAGGCTTTTTCCAACGCCGATAGTGTTGAAGGCGCATAGGTAGAAGGCGCCCCTACGCAGATACAAGGGGCGGACCTCTGCCTGCCTTGCCGTAGTTTTAACGAAGGCAGGTGTCCGCCCATTTAGAACAAAAAAAAGGGGTCCAGTGGACCCCTTCATACTTTAGCAATTTTACTAATTAAGCAGCCATTGCTTTAAGTTGTTTCAATGCACGAATCTTAACACGACGGCTAGCTGGTTTAGCTTTGAACATCATGGATTCGCCAGTGAACGGATTGATGC
>CAZHSJ010000292.1:0-2676 GCA_964535225.1 Uncultured Candidatus Berkiella sp.
ATTTTTAAAAAATAATCAAAAGGAATTTGAAAAGCTCAGTGTTCACTCGCAGGCGCAGACGAAATTAAACGCCTTAATTTGCGATCATATCTCTTGGATTAAAGCAGCACTAGAAAGTGAGGAAGAGGATAGTCAAGATAATATACTGCTACCAGACAAAGATCCTTCTCTTTTGTTTAAAGAATATAAAGAATGCTATGAACAAGTTATTAATGCCATGGAAGCGCTGAAAAAGAAGAAACGCCTAAATGCCTCCGATAAGAAAGCGTTGGCTAAATATGAATCACAGGCGCACGTTTATCAGATCGCGCATCCCAGCATAGCCTCTCAAATTCAAGCACTTAAAACGTTAAGGCAACAAATTGAATCACCTGGCATGCTTGGCGGCAGTTGGTTTGCCCGTTTGGAGTGGAAATCACTCAGTTTATTAATTGCTACCGGATTTGTGGCGACGATGATGGGCATTCCTTTTATCACTTCCTTAGGCATTCAAATGAGTGCATTGTTAACGACTAACGCAGCAGTAACATTTATGCTTTGTGCAGGGGTGTTTTCTGCTGGCTTTTTAGTAAGCACTTTTACTGCACATGTGATTAATGCGCAGCCCAAAACAGCGGATAATGCCAATAAGCTTTTTGAGGTTGTAGATGAAGAGATCCCTGAAGTTGAAGAAGACCCAGCCTTGGAGACAGTGGCTAAACCGTTGCTATCCCAGTATCAACGCAAGGATAAGCAGGGCGCAGGTTCAAGCAACAAGCCAATAGAGGTACAAGCGCCAGAGAAAGATGCAGATATTGAGATAGTTGGAACGAAAGAGGATGCGAAAAAAACCACAATAGGAAGACGTTTATTTAATTGACGTGTTAATTATCAGCCCGGGTTGTACCACTGAGCCCCTTGTATGTTGGAGAAGGGACAAGAAATGAGCACAGTTCAAGTAAACTCTGCGCTAAAGAGATAAAAATATTCACATTTCTTTGCGAAGGATCTTTTCTTTAGAGGGCGCTTGATTCCTTAAAGCAGCAAAGTTTTCTTTGACTTCTAATTGCTTTTTTCTTAAGGGCTCTGAAATATCGTTTTTTAAGCAGTCTCTAAGCTTATGTTGATATAAGTCAACACGCTGGGGGTTGTCTATCTTTTCTTGATTGTTTTCAATAAACTTTGTGGTTTCTTTGTATAAATTACCTCTTTTAGTTGCTAATTGTTTTATATTATCGTCGATTTTAGCTAAGATCTCTTCTAGGGGAATATTTTCATCAAGCTCTTTGGCTGTTTCAGGTGTCGTCATCAATTTTTCTAGAATTTCTAATTCCATTTTAAGTGATGTAATTTCAATTTCATACTGCCGATAGATTTGATTTAAGGGATGTAAAATATTTCCAGCATCATTATCAAATCCCCATAAATTTCTTACCACAGGGGGAAGAACAGAAGGGGCTGATTCAACTTGACTTCTACAACAAGCGGTGATGAGGTTGTAAATATCTAATGGGCCGTTGATCCCTGTCATGTCTACAAAAATTCGGCCACCAAGTTCGCCTAGATTTTTACCAATAAACACAGCTGCAAAAGATGATATCCATGGAAACATCACAAAACTTCCAGCGTACAAACCCAAAGCCATCCCCACCATTTTGGCGGTCGATGCCATTCTAATTTTATTCCTTTTATCCATATCTGCTTCAAACACACGTGCTTCAAGCATATCGATAAGCGGAGTACAGATCCCTCTTGTTAGCAGTGAAACACCCGCTTTTGCGCTTTTAACGCCTAAGTTATAACCATGTATTCGCATGGCATCTTTTCTAGAAACACCATCTACTAGTCTTGATTTTGCATAACTTCCTATTTCCACGGCAACAAGCGCAGCACTGGCCAATTCTGGTGCCAAGCTTTGTATTTTTTTTTCAACTAGATTGGTCGTTGCTTTTTGTACTTGTACACTGGCGTGTCTGTGTAAAATTTCTTTTTTGGAAGTTTTTTTATCAGCTGGTTTACCATTATCTAGCGACATACCTATCCTCCTTTTTCTATTATTAATGGAGAAAAAGCGGCACAACACCGCTTTTCCTTCATAGGAGATGGCTAATCAGTAGCAATATTGCAAACGCAATATTGCGTCAACTAGTTATTCTAGACCCGTTACACCAGTACCTTTTGAGGTTGCATTGGTTTTTGCACTACCAAATACCGTTGAACCTGCGGTGGTTACAAGGCTTGGTAAGAACACTAAACCAGCTGCAATCATCAAGAGCACAATTGGTTGGCTCAAAGGAACTTGCGCAGGCTGATCTTTATGTGCTTTAAATTTTAACATCCCCATTAAAGCAAAACCTATTCCAGCAACATAGCTTGCTGCGGTAATAAGCTTACCCACGTTGGTCATGGTATCGGTAATGTTCTTAGCAACTGCGCCAAGATCATCACTGCCACCACCACCACCAGCAAATACAAATGCGGATACGCAATATAATGCTAAGAGCACGCCAAAATACGCGCATAAGCTCAGCATTGGTTTCACCGTTGATGTTTTCGTAAGTGTGTTTATCTTCATAGCAATCTCCTCTTATCAGTAACAGTAAGCAGAACTTATAAAGGAACCTTCGCAAAAACAGTTTTTTTCCAATAATCAATTTGAACCGTAAATGCTTTTTTAGAGGGTAGTAGCCTCAGATG
>CAZHSJ010000293.1:0-2593 GCA_964535225.1 Uncultured Candidatus Berkiella sp.
CTGTTTTCTTTGAATGAAGTCCGTTTCAGGAAAGCCACTGGAAAAAATATAACAACGTTTAAGGTGATGATCCCAAGCAACAACCACATCATAAAAACCTAAAATGAGCTCTGGCAGCTGTAAATCATCTTGTAAACTTTGTGGGATCTTTTCTAAATATCCCCCTAGCTCATAGCCCAGCATACCTGCAATGCCCCCTTGAAAGGGAGGGAGATCAGCATGACGCGATAATGTGAATTGCGCCAGTTTTTCGGACATGACCTCAAAAGGGTTAGCTTTAAAAGACTGCTCATTTAAAGTAACAACCCCATTTTTACATTCCATTATGCAAAATGGATCTACCCCGATAAAACTATAGCGCCCCAAGGCACTATCGTTACGAGCACTATCTAAAAATAGCGTGCCTTCTTTAGGCAACGCAGCAAATACCGCTAAGGGATCGCAATACGTGCGCTCCTCGACTAACGGAAAATCAAGCATTTTCATATTCTGGAATATAGGCGGGCAAATAGGGTAAAAAAAGCTCTGTCACCAACAACGGATGTTGTTTAATAGAAAACACTGAACGCCTTGCCCATAGGGGTTGTTGCGGTAAATCAGGCAATTGCTCAAGTACGAAAATCTGGCGCGGATCATTTTCTAAACAAGCAAATTCAAACTCACTTCGGATAACATCCGGGTTGTTATAAAGCAAGGATTCGCCCAGCAATTTACTACCCAATTTTTCAAAATCACCAAAATGCGCTTGATAGGTTTGTTTTGGAATAACAACGCGACCATAAGTTAGCGGAACTTGATTTTCTCCCACTAAAAAAACCTGACGAACAAACGGAAGTTCATCTTGAGGGATCCCAAGCGCCATATACTCATCACTTATTGCACTCATAAAACGCTGATCAAGCACCTTGACGGTGATATCTTTACTGATCCGTTTTAGCGCCTTACTTAAGATATAAGGTTTAGTTAACCACTCAAACTGTACCAGTGAGGGATCTTTCGTTATCTTGGAGGTCCAGGTCATACACACTTCCTATTCGTATCACATGCTAACAAATAGAGAAGACCAAAACAACCGTTACCTTCACCCCTAATCACTGTATGTTATTGTTTTATATGATTATTTTTTTAAACGCCTGCCAATAACGATTGTTAATTTGCTAACGCTAAATTAATCGTTTCTCCTAGGTGTATTGTTCCCTATAAGAACCATATAATAAGGACAAAATAGAGCCATTAAAGTATAGGTCATATGCCTAACAAGTCATATTATTCTAAACCACAAGGTAAATTTGCCTTACCCTTTAACCAATGGGATCTTATCATCCTGCTGTTATTCTTTGGCTGCCTCGCCGCTTTTGTTTGGGGTGCAGAACAAATGACAGCACCCTATGAATTAGGTAGGCAGATCCCCATTTCGCTGGATCCTAGCAAGTTACCGGGTTATGCCATCTCAACCGTGATCCGTATGGCTATCGCCTTATTCTTTTCCTTGTTATTTACCTTTACCATTGCCACGCTTGCTGCCAAAAATCATCGTGCCGAACGGTTTATTCTCCCTTTTATTGATATTATGCAATCCATCCCCGTATTAGGGTTTTTATCGGTTTCTATTTTAGCCTTTATTTACTTGTTTCCAGGAAGCCAGCTTGGGCCAGAATGTGCGGCCATTTTTGCTATTTTTACCTCACAAGCCTGGAATATGGCCTTAAGCTTTTATCAATCATTAAGA
This sequence comes from Uncultured Candidatus Berkiella sp., assembly GCA_964535225.1. GTDB lineage: Bacteria > Pseudomonadota > Gammaproteobacteria > Berkiellales > Berkiellaceae > Berkiella. The sequence continues at coordinate 1,730 of CAZHSJ010000293.1, forward strand.
ACGGTGCCTAAAGATTTAAATGAAGCGGCAGATATGTTCCACTTAACACCGTGGCAACGTTTTTGGCGCTTGGAAGTTCCCTTTGCAACGCCCGGGTTAATTTGGAACATGATGATGTCCTTATCCAGTGGGTGGTTTTTCGTAGTGGCCTCTGAAGCCATTTCCGTTAATAACCAAAACATTACCTTACCCGGCATTGGCTCCTACATTTATGAAGCCACCATTGCTTCAGATTATCATGCGCTTTGTTATGCGCTTATCACGATGTTTTTAATTATTATTGTGTATGACCAACTCATTTTTAGGCCGCTGGTCGCTTGGTCTGAGAAATTTAAAATTGAATCAAATCCAGAAAGTTATACTGAAACGTGGTTTTTAAATATACTTCAAAGGGCAAAATTAATTCATCTTATTGTTGGCTTTATGCGCAATATCCGTGATTTAATCACTATCCCCTTTTCAACCAGAGAGCGCCTTCACCATAGAAAACCCCCTTCTAAAATTCGCCAAGCCATTTCCTGGACAACGGTCACGGTTTGGAACGGCGCATTAGTCATAGGCTTGATTGTTTCTTGCATCATATTAGTTCGATTTATACATAATAAAGTAACGCTCTCTGAAGTGATTGAAGTCTTTGGTTTAGGTCTTATCACTGCGGCTAAAATATTTATCATGGTACTGTTGTGCTCCTTACTATGGGTACCGATTGGGGTTTGGGTTGGTCTGCGGCCTAAAGCGGCAACTTTTATTCAATTGATAGCACAAATTTTAGCTTCCTTCCCAGCTAATCTTGTATACCCCGTTCTATTCATGGTGATTATTAAATTTGATCTGAACATTAATATTTGGACAGCGCCCATTATT
>CAZHSJ010000294.1:0-2587 GCA_964535225.1 Uncultured Candidatus Berkiella sp.
TGGTTGAGCACAATTGCTCTGAGGTTTTCCTTAGTGCAAAACTGCGCAGCATTATCCTGATAAGTTAACCCTAAGGGCACACCAATGCGTGCAAAATAAGCGCTAAGCTGTTCCTGGGTAAGCATTGATGCTAGCATGTTTCTATCCCTATTGTTATATAATTAACTCATGCAGAACTTACGATGTTCATCATAAATAAATAGCGCTTTTATTACAATAATAAAGTAAGTCAAAAAGCAAGGGGCACTCACATCATGCTGCTTGTGCCCCGCCTAAACCATTTAAATCCGTGGTTTAGGATTTTCACGATCAACATGCTTGCTTTGCGAAGCAAACTTGGCCATTTTTGCGACTTCTTGTTGTGTTTTATACATGTTGGTCATAGTTTTAGAGCGTAATGACTCTGGCTCTTGCGTTTTAATACCAAAAGTATTACTTAAAAAGGATCTGAAATTATTCACAAAGTTACGCAATCTGTCTTTAAAGGTTGGCGCAACTGTTTTTTCTGCTTGTAGATCCATACTCAACTTATCCACCACGGTCATGGTTTCAAGCATTTTGCGTTTATCGGTGATGCTTTGTGGATTGCGGTTCATTTCTTCTAATCGATTTTCAACTTTAGCAATGGGCTGGGCAAAGTGCTGATGCAGGGGTGAGCCTTTATCTCTTAACCTTACCTCTTCTGTACGTAAATCAGTTAAAATATTCTCTAACATATGCTTAGTCACATCAAGATGAACTTGCTTTAACCCTGGAAGCTTCCCTAAGTGCCTAAATTCACTTTCGTGAACATAAAGATAAACATCCGCCAATGGCTTTCCGGTGTCTAACATGGTTTTAGCCGTTTCAAGCTGACCTTGCAGATATGTGAGCACTCTTTTTTCTTCTTGTGAAGCTGCTTGAACCCTTGCTTCAATTTCTTTTAACATTTTCTTGATATCATCACGGCTTGTGTTAGCAGATAATTTTAACACCCCTACATCACGCAATTGCGCAAGATGAAGACGCTCTAATCGGGCAATAGCTTTTGGAATTTCCTCACGTTGTTGTTCCAACCTTATGATATCTGCCTTATGCTCATTTATTTGAGCGAGAAGTTCTGCTTTAATTTGGTTATTTTCCAATTCGGAATTTTCGGCCTTTTTATAGGTTTCATTTTTAAGCATCGCTTCTATTTCTTCTATCGATGCTTTTTCTCGTTCTAAGCGATATCCTATCATATCCTGCCCATCAAGCAGCTCATTATCAGGTGTAATAAATCGTTTTAAACCCTCAATTTCTTGCAATAATGATTGATTTTTCAGTGCTGTATTTTCAAATGCTGGGTCGAAGATAAGTGCCATGACAGCCTCCAATTTCAGTTGATCCATCATTTGATGATTGTTGCCGAAATTGGTTCAATATAACTTGGCGTAACTACCCTGTTATGAATTCATAACGTCCTAAGGAGCACACGGACATTCCGCATAGATTGTAACTAACTTTAGCAATCAATTTCGTGATTTAGGTGGTGGACTGTCATGCCAGGCGTGTGCAACTGCATATAAATGCAAATTATTTTACTTGAAGGCGCGGAATGTCCGAGCACAGATATTATTTTAAAAATAAAGAAATACAATCTATATTCGAAAATTAACTGCTTGGTTTTACAACAGTTAACAGTGGTTGCGGCATTAAAGATACTTTCAATTTATCGCTCTTACCTGCTTCAATAATAGTCTCATTAAGTATGGCATGCATTCGACTTTGGATTTTAGGGTTTGTATTACTAAGATCGATCGTTGAACCGTCAATAGCGTATTTTACCATAAAAGCGCAAATTGATTTTAGTTGTGCATCATTCAATTGCTTTGCATTATTTGCTGCATAACACATACTTTCGCCTTCTGATTGTGCATAAAATGTTGCACCTTCCTTTGCTAGTGGATTAATTTTCATTTTATTAAATCCTACTATTTTAGTTTGATAATCCACAGATGGATTTTCACGTAGGCGGTTATTTAACGAAATAACGGTATCTTTTACATGAGCAAGTTCGGCTTTAGTATGTTGAACTCTATCCTTCAACAGGTAGTCTCGTCGTTGCGCACCAATAACCGTAGGATGTTTTGGCAAAGTCGGCACGACATTTTCTTTATCTTGTGTGGGCGAATCGACTGGTGAATAGGGTAATCCCGTGAGAATGCGCTCTTTTTCCTTTTCTGAAAGTTTGGGTAATGCGTTAAGCCCCTTTTGCAATTGCGATACTTTTTTGCTTGCCATAACAGCAAAGCTTGCTTCTTGGGTAAAATCCGCTGGATCGGTTTGTTGCGCGCCAGGTTTCATATTATCGGCGCACAAATCGTTCCCTGCACCTTGTTGAAAACCGTTAACAAATAATTCACGCTCTGTTTTTTTAACCTCACTTTCTTCACTTTCACCTTGTATTAATCTTTTTTCATGTAAGCTCAACAAGGATTTTACGAGTTGTTTTACGATGGCGGCATTGGTTCTATCTTTACCACTTTTACAAGTTTGATGAAAACCCCATCCATTAAACTTATTTAACCTTTCTATATAACATTGTATTTCATAGTTTCTACTATTT
>CAZHSJ010000295.1:0-2552 GCA_964535225.1 Uncultured Candidatus Berkiella sp.
TGTTTTAAGAAACCCTGACATAAACCAATTTTTTTTTTTTTTTCTTTTGTTGTGCGTTGCAGTTTGTTGTCTGTAAATAGCCAATACGGAAAAAATGGGTTGCAATATTAGCATTTGTTGATAGATATTCTCCAATTCGTTGAAGCTTGCAACATCCAACCAACAAGACAAGCATTCTTGTTTAATATTTTCTAATAGCTTTGCATTTAGTTCTAACTTATATCTACGCGCTAAGGATCGCAAATGCGAAGCTATAGTGAAAAAGGGATGGGTAATAACACTCTCGCCCCAATCAATTATAGATATGTATTGTGTGCTTTCGTTAATTATCAGGTTGTTTTCATTAAAATCACCATTCACCAGCGTTTCTTTTATATTTTGCTGTGAAAGAAGTTCACTGATTGATTGAATAGTAGGCACTAATTTCTTAAGTTTCTCTATCTCATCAGACGTAAGCCCTTCTTCTAAGAGCATTTCCTTTTGATCAAGAAGTTCAATATATAATCTTGGGATCTGTCCCATCCGCCAATCGGGTACACCTATAGCCAATAAAGTATCGCAGTTATGCTCAAAAGAACGCAAAATTGAAATATAAGATTTTAAGCCTTGCACAAGTAGCACAGGATCAATTATCCCATTAAACTTGGTGCGCAGTGAATAATCACCGCAACTTTCCATCATAAAACAATGAGATTTTTCATTAATCGCTATAATTCTGGGCGTGGGAGAATGCGGCACATTTTTTTGAATAGTTTTGATAACGTCAGTTTCAATAAACAAATCTGGCGGAGTTTGCTTTACATAAAAATCACCTGCTGAAGTTGCATACCGAACTACGCATGACCAAGGCGTTTTTACGAAAATATGGGGATCACCTTTAATTGAGTACCCTGTAAATTCTAGAAAGTGCTTTCCCCACGCCATGATATCTGTTTTAAAGGCTATGTCTACAACGCCTTGAGGCTCAAACTGATCAATAAAATGCTGGTAGGCTTGAAGCCTGCTCTGCGTATCTAATGAAGTTAGCATTATCTGTTGAGCCAATTCCACAATATCTTCTACAATTCTTTCATGCCGATAATAGGCGAGCATGGCACTATTCACTTGGGTTTTTCCGTACCCTTTGTAAAAAAGTTCTTCCTCATGCTCCCTATTCCAAACATTAGCAACCCCTGCCCCAATAAACATGAGATCACGCTCTTTGGGGGCCATAATCGGATCATCCCAATCTACGATGTAAACAAAGCCATTACTATCTAACAGTACATTCCCACCATGAATGTCAGCATGACACAATACGAATTCAGGTGTTTTATCCTGACTTTGTTTTGCCAGGTGCTCAGCGGTATCTGCAACTTGATGAATTTCTGCGGCATGATTTTTCATAAAGGCAATAAACGCTGAGGAGATTTCATCTGGGTTTATTTCAGATTCAATCTGCGTCCATAGCTTCTTAAGTGCTTCTCGCCATTTGGACGAAAATACTTCACGCCTGATCATGTGCTGCACCGTTGGCGGCACGTTCACTTCGTGAATTTTTCTCATGACTTTACCAAGCGTGACCCATTCCTCGTTTGATAAATCACAACTAAACCCATCTTGTCCCTCGATAAAAGTTGAGACGATAAGGGTATATTCGTCAACATGCGAAATAGGTTGCCCTTCTTTGGTTTTAATAGGTGGGATAATGTGGTCGATTCCAGCATCTTGTAACAAGGTGATGATGGTAGCGCTAATATCCTGATGTAGGCCACGCTTCAGCTTGATAAAATAAGACTTATCCTGCGCATTCGCTTTATATATTGAGGCATTTATATCCGCACCTAAGGGCAATAGGCTAAGATTAATAGCTTGAATGCCATAATCCCTGTTAAGGCTCTCTATAATGCGCTGTTCAATCATGTTTAATAAGGATCAGTTTAGGACTCATTTTTTGATTATATCCCTTGTTTGCGCATGTTTGTAGACTAAAGGCTTATCTCAACTCTCTAACTTTTATAATTTTAGGAGATTACATGAAAGCACGCTTTCGATTATGATTAGCGCTTTACCATTCAAGTTTTAAAGAACATGACTGAAGAAATCTACGTTGAAAAAAATGTCCCCCTCTTTGAAGCCATTTATGGAAAAGGCTTAATTTCCTTAGGGGGCACCCAGGCCATTAATAGCATGTTTTCTGGTATGGCGCTTAAAAACAAAAAGCTATTAGATATTGGCTCAGGCATAGGCGGAATGGCTTATCATCTTGCTGCCGAATTTGATTGCGAAGTAACGGGGCTTGAAATACATCCCTGGATGGCAGACTATGCAACGCGCCTCGCCCCAGCCCCCATCAAAAACAAATTAAAATTTATTTCTTACCATCCAGGTGGTGTAATACCGCTTAGCGAACAAAGTATGGATATAGCTTGTAGCAAAGGCGTTTTAACTAACCTGGATGTTAACCAAAAACAAGCGCTATTTTTAGAACTCCACAGAATACTGAATAATCAAGGACAACTTGTCTTAATCGATTGGCTTGTGCCGGAATCTATCGGCCCCAAAAACGAACG
>CAZHSJ010000296.1:0-2544 GCA_964535225.1 Uncultured Candidatus Berkiella sp.
AATTGCTAGTACTTATAAGTTAATAAACTAAATAGATAAGATAATGATAAATACCCTTTTTCAAACCGTTTATACCTTAGTGAATTTATGTTTGCTCAGGGGATCTGCTGCCTCGCTTCCCTTCTCCTGGCTGATCTTTGGTTTATTACTTTTAGTGGAGTTAGGGCTTAATCTTTATACATTTAATCAAATCAAAGATGTTTCATTAAGTGACAATGTATTGGCCACCGTACTTTCAGCAACCTTGTTACTGGGGATTATTTATTTACTTTTAAATCAACGTAAAATGCAAAATCGCTTTGTTAAGGTGATTATAGCCTGGATAGGCTCTGAGTTGTTGATCACACTCTTGTTAAAATTAATTTTGCTGATTCTTCCTTTGGCATTACAAGATAATAAATACATGCTTGCAACCTTACAAATAGGATTTTTTACTTGGAATATCGTGATTAAAGCCTTTATTTTAAAAAATGCAACGTCGATGAAAATGTCCAGCAGTATATTGGTGACATTTGGTATTCTCATTTTATACACCTTGCCTATTCAGATGGTACTTGGCGAATATTTAGCCCAATCCATTCCGCAGACATGACAGGAGGAACATCATGCATATTCATATTCTAGGGATCTGTGGCACTTTCATGGGAGGCATTGCCTCACTTGCGGTTGAGCGCGGATATACAGTGTCTGGGACGGATGAAAATGTTTATCCCCCCATGAGTACGCAATTGGAAAAATTGGGGATCACCTTACATGAGGGTTATAAACGCGAACATTTAATTAAGTTGCGTCCTGATGTGGTGGTGATTGGTAATGCCTTGAGGCGTGGTATTGATGCTGTAGAATATTTACTCGATGAAGGGATCACATATCAATCTGGTCCCCAATGGTTGGCGGAAAATTTATTAAAAGAACGTTGGGTCATTGGTGTTGCAGGTACCCACGGTAAAACCACCACCTCGAGCATGGTCGCGTGGATTTTAGAACATGCTGGTATGAATCCGGGGTTTTTAATCGGTGGGATCCCGGCTAATTTTGGCGTTTCAGCGCGTTGGGGGGATTCACCTTACTTTGTTGTGGAAGCGGATGAATATGATAGTGCCTTTTTTGATAAGCGTTCAAAATTTGTTCACTATCATCCCAAAACCTGCATTTTAAATAATTTAGAGTTTGATCATGCCGATATTTTTAATAATTTGGGTGAAATTCAAAAGCAATTTCATCATTTGGTGCGCACTGTGCCAAGTAAAGGCGCGTTGATTGTTCCTACTCAAGATAAAGCGTTGCAAGAAGTGCTGGCAATGGGCAAGTGGAGTGACGTCATTTCAACAGGCACCCATGGACATTGGCAAGCAAAATTGTTAGTCCAAGATGGCAGCCAGTTTGAGGTGTTTTTCGAAGATAAAAAACAAGGTACCGTTTCCTGGCCGTTAATTGGCATGCACAATGTGCAAAACGCGCTAGCCGCTATAGCAGCAAGTGTTCATGCTGGCATTCAACCAAGTATTGCCATTGAAGCGCTTACCCACTTTAAATCCGTGAAACGCCGTATGGAAGTTAGAGGGGAAGTGAATGGGATCACCGTCTATGATGATTTTGCCCACCATCCTACCGCGATTGAAACTACCCTTGCAGGCCTAAGAGCAAAAATTGGCAATAAGCGTTTAATTGGTGTGCTTGATATTCGCTCTAACACCATGTGTATGGGATCGCATCAACATGAATTTGCCGGCGCGTTAAAAGAAGCTGATAAGGTGTTTGTTTATCAATCGCCTAAAGTTACCTGGAATGTAAAAGAAACTTTAGCGAGCATGAATAAACCCGTTACCGTAGAGCAAGATACACAACGGATCATTGATGGCTTAGTCAATTGCGCACAAAGTGGCGATCATATTTTAGTGATGAGCAATGGGGGATTTGATAATTTACACCAGCGCTTACTAACGGCACTTTCACAAACCGTGAGTGTGGCATGACAAAAAAAGAAATCACCCTGGCTTTTTCTGGCGCCTCCGGTGCTCACTATGGCTTAAGGCTGCTTGAGCAACTTGTTTTGGCGCAATATCAAGTGAGCGTGGTGATTTCTACTGCTGGTTTAATGGTTATCAATGATGAAACCAAGCTAAACCTTTCTGGTAATGTGCAAAAAGTTGGGCAAACCTTGTCGGCGTTGTATCAAGCACAAACTGATCAAATTAAAGTATATGGAAAAGACGATTGGTACTCGCCCTTAGCCAGTGGCAATTCTGCTCCTAAAACCATGGTGGTGGCGCCTTGTAGTGCGGGGTGTTTAGCGGCGATAGCACAGGGCATGAGTGATAATTTGCTTGAGCGCTGCGCGGATGTGGTGATTAAAGAGCAGGGCAAACTTATTTTGCTGCTTCGTGAAATGCCTTTATCGGCCATTCATTTAGAACATGCGCTGAAATTAGCAAAACTAGGCGTTTGTATTATGCCGGCAAGCCCGGGGTTTTATTTTAATCCGCAATCAGTGAATGATGTTATTGATTTTGTGGTTGCCAGAATGTTAGATCATATCGGCGT
>CAZHSJ010000297.1:0-2536 GCA_964535225.1 Uncultured Candidatus Berkiella sp.
AATATCGGGGATCTCGAATAAGCCTTTGGCATTATTTGCTTTCACACTCCCGCCATATAAGAGGGGCGTTGCCTTTGCCAACGACGCATCATACTCGGCTAAGGTCTGTCTGAGCAAGTTATGAACTTGTTGTGCCTGCTCAGGACTTGCGGTGAGGCCTGTACCAATAGCCCAAATTGGCTCATAGGCAATCATTGCGTTCTCAAAAACCCCGATGCCATGGCTAAGCAGGGATTTTAGTTGGTTTATTACCACTGAATTGGTTAAATCTGCTAAACGTTGTTCTTTGGTTTCGCCTACGCACAGAATGGGCGTTAGGTTAGCGGCTTTAGCTGCTAAAAATTTTGCTGCAATTTCTTCATCAGATTCATTATTAAATTGCCGGCGCTCTGAATGCCCTATAATCGCATACTGGCATCCAGCCTCCCGTAACATAGAAGCGCTAACTTGGCCTGTATATGCTCCGGGTTGATGTGCGCTGACATCTTGTGCTCCTAGTTTTAAGCCCGGCACTTTAGCAAAAAGAGAAGCGGCATATTCAAGATAAGGGAAAGGGGGACAAATAACTGCCTCACATTGTGAGTTGAATGACACTTTTTTTTCAACAAGGGTGTCTACAAATTCTTTTACATGGGCTTTTGTGCCATGCATTTTCCAATTACCCACCAGGATGCGTTTTTTTGTCATGTAATCAATGCTTTTTTGCTATAGAATTTTGAAACCGGTGAATAGTAACTGAGTTACTTAGAGATCTGCAACCATTTCCTCCACGCTAAAAGAGCAACACCATCTAAAACTTAGATAACTATCCTAAAACAACAGGGGTAGGCCATGCACTCCGGTACTCACTTAGGTTACCTTCGCCGCCTTTTTAACTTCATCGACAATTTGCAAAGCGGTATGGTTGATAAGCGTTTTATCTTCGCCCTCTACCATCACGCGCACTAAGGGCTCTGTGCCTGAGGGACGCAATAAAATTCTCAATTGGCCTTTTAACTCTTTTTCAAGTTTTGCCACAAGGGACTGTACCGCAGGCTCTTTCACCACGTCATTGCCATTACTGACAGGCACATTGATAAGCACTTGCTCGCATTTAATCATGCCTTTTTTCAATTCGTGCAAGGTTTTATTGCTTTGACACATATACGCAAGCACTTGCAGCGCACTGACAATACCATCACCGGTGGTGGTTTTATCCAAACAAATAAGGTGTCCTGAGCCTTCTCCGCCTAATTGCCATCCTGTTTGCACTAAGGCATCCATCACATACCTATCCCCAACTTGTGTACGTTTAAAAGGAATATGACTTTGTTCAAAAGCGCGCTCAAGGCCTAAATTACTCATTTGCGTGCCAACAACGCCCCCATTTAATATGCCGCGTTCATGGTAAGAGCGTGCGATAACATAGAGTAGTTCATCGCCATCAACGACTTCGCCTTTATGATCAACAAAGATCACTCTATCACCATCGCCATCTAGAGCGATGCCCACTTCGGCTTTTTCTTTTAGTACACGTGCTTGTAAGGAGGCAGGATGCGTTGAACCACAATTATCGTTAATGTTAAAACCATCCGGTTGATTGTGAATAACTATCACTTGGGCACCTAATTCGGCAAACACATTGGGCGCAATATGATATGCAGCGCCATTAGCGCAATCGATGACAATTTTGATCCCTTTCAAATCATGTGACTTTAAAAAAGTACCTTTACAAAATTCAATATAGCGCCCAGCCGCATCTTCTAAAAATTTAGCACGGCCAATATGGTGTGGCTCAGCGGTGGTCATGTTGCTGTTTAATAAATTCTCAATTTTGCTTTCAATGCTATCGGGTAATTTCTTCCCTTCGCCACTGAAAAACTTAATGCCATTATCATAATAAGGATTATGCGATGCACTCACCACAACACCTACCTGCGCCCCAACTGATCGGGTCAAGTAGGCAATGGCGGGTGTTGGCATAGGACCTAATAAATACACATCTAAACCCGATGCGACAAAACCTGCTTCTAAGGCAGCCGATAACATATAGCCCGAAATACGGGTGTCTTTACCAATCACCACCGTGCCTTTACCATCTTGCGCTAAAATTTGCCCAACAGCCCATCCCAATTTCAGGGCAAATTCTGCAGTAATGGGTGGCACACCGGTGCGACCGCGAATACCATCTGTACCAAAATATTTACGCGATGCAGGCATCTTCTGTGCTCCTTTGTAAATAGGGTTGTACCGCACTTACAATTTTCAGTGCATCTTGTGTGGCTGCCACATCGTGCGTACGCACAATCAACGCGCCTTGCATGGCGGCAATGACCGCGGCTGCGATACTACCATAGAGCCGTTGATCAACAGGTTTATCTAGTATTTCACCAAACATACTCTTTCGTGATAAACCTACCAAAACAGGGACTCCTAGTTTTCTAAATTGTTCTATATTACCCAACATGGCTAGATTGTGCGCTAATTTTTTACCAAACCCAAACCCGGGATCAACGATGAGATTTTCTTTTAAAATACCTGCCTTAAGACAGATATT
>CAZHSJ010000298.1:0-2494 GCA_964535225.1 Uncultured Candidatus Berkiella sp.
GACACTGATCCAGACACAACCGATGTCTTAGTAATTTCTGCGGTAAATGGGGTTGGCGCTAATGTGGGGAATCAATTCGCACTACCTTCCGGCGCCTTATTAACAGTAAATGCCGATGGGACTTATCAGTATGATCCAAACGGTAAATTTCCCGTAACTGGGAGTGATAATTTTACCTATACCCTCTCAGATGGCCATGGTGGCACAGATACCGCCACGGTAACTATTTCTATTATTGTGCCGCCAATTGTATTAGATTTAAATAACGATGGTATTATTTCCCTACTCTCATTAGAAGACTCAAGTGTTACATGGCAATTTCCTTGTGGTAATTACCATTTTACAGGGTGGGTGGGGCCCCAAGATGGACTATTGGTTTTTGATGCCAATCATGACGGAAAAATTACTTTATTGTCCGAATTTAGTTTTGCTGAAAATGCCAAAACCGACTTAGAGGGGTTTAAGCTTAACTTTGATTCCAATAACGACGGTGTGTTTGATAGTAACGATCTCTTGTTTTCACAAGCGGGCATTTGGCAAGATATAAATAGTAATGGGTTAACAGAGCCTGGAGAATTATACTCATTAATCGATTGGGGTATAAAATCGATATTTCTCACAAGTGTCGGTGAACAAAGTGAGGAGCAAGGGAATGTTATTTTTGGTTTCTTATCCTATGAGACTGAGGATGGAAAGTTACATTTAGCGGCAGATGTGGGCTTAAGGGTAGGACCTGAGATCGCCTTACAAGATGTCGTTTCAAAGCAAGATGAACTTGATTTAGCGTTTACACCCACAGACCACATAGCACCTAGTGACCTCTTTTTAGTGGTTGTCCCTGCGAGCTTTCTTCCTATAGTGCCAGAAGATCATGCACTTTGCACAGGATAACCAAAAGCCATTCGGCTGAATAATAAGTATTCTCACCTTGAATTAGCAGACATTTTAGCTACCCAGCAAGTGGGGGAATGTATTAAAATGCCCTCATTTCATGTATGCAACGCAGGTAAGTTAAATGAAAGTAAAAATTGTGATGGGCAGCAATAGCGATTGGCCAACGATGGAAAATGCCAGCAATTTACTAAAATCTTTAGAAATTGAGCATGAAAATCTAATTGTTTCAGCTCATCGCACGCCTGATAGGCTCTATGAATTTGCTAAATCTGCGCAGAACAAAGGGGTTCAAATTATCATTGCGGGTGCAGGTGGCGCTGCTCATTTGCCAGGCATGATTGCTTCATTAACCCCCATTCCTGTATTAGGGGTTCCCATTGAATCAAAAGCACTTAAGGGCATGGATAGCTTATTTTCTATTGTGCAAATGCCGGCGGGCGTTCCTGTGGCCACATTTGCAATCGGAGCGCCAGGCGCTACCAACGCAGCCATTTTCGCAGCAAGTATCCTAAGTTTGTCCGATCCTACCATTCGAGAAAAATTAGAAAATTACCATAAACAAAAAACATTATCTGTTGGAATTCATCCTCAATAACTAAAACAGGATTAAAATGATTCAACCTGGAAAAACCATCGGCATTATTGGTGCGGGGCAATTGGGCAAAATGCTCGCTATGAGTGCGGCCCATCTTGGCTATAAAACCGTTATAGTAAGTGATTCTGAGGATTCGCCTGCTTTTGAAGTCACTGCTAAATCCATGTTGATAGATTATCAAGATGAAGTTGCCTTAAAAGCGTTTGCTGACTTGGTGGATGTGGTAACGTTAGAGTTTGAGAATATTCCCGTATCAAGTATTTCCTGCTTGGAAAAATGGGTTAGCGTTAAACCTGGTGCAAAGGCGCTTGAAATTTGTCAAAATCGGCTAAAAGAAAAGACCTTTGCAAACGCATTAGACATCCCGACCGCCAAGTTTACAAAAGTTGTTACCAACCAGGTTGAATCATTACAAACCATTTCATTTCCCGCCATTTTAAAAACAACAACGTTGGGTTACGATGGAAAAGGCCAATATGTTCTAAAAAATCACCAACAATTAGCCGATCTTCTACCCTCATTACAGGGCGAATATATTCTAGAAAGTTTTGTAGACTTTGCCTATGAAGCATCTGTGATCATTGCAAGAAAAGAAAATGGTGAATCGCGATGTTTTCCTTTAACAATTAATACGCATCGCAATGGGATCTTAGCTGTTTCTAGTGTGCCCGCAAATGTTGAAGATGCCATTAAACAAAATGCTTATAACTATACAAAGAAACTGGCTGATAATTTAAATTTAGTAGGCTTATTGGCAGTAGAATATTTTATTAGCAAAGAAGGCCATGTTCTGTTTAATGAAATGGCACCAAGGCCGCACAACTCTGGTCATTGGACCATGGATGGTTGCTACACATCACAGTTTGAGCAACACATTCGCGCTGTTTGTAATTTACCCCTTGGCAGCGCAGATATCATTGCGCCAATACAAATGTATAATTTGATAGGCGAGGAAATAAATCAATGGCCCGAGATCCTTCGCGACCCAAAATCAAAGCTTTACAT
>CAZHSJ010000299.1:0-2477 GCA_964535225.1 Uncultured Candidatus Berkiella sp.
TTCAAATCGTCGGCTTTCTGACTTCAGGCTGACACAGTTCAAAAAACACTCTCGCCCTAAGTGACTATGCTTTGGGCTTCTTCGCTTGCGCTTGATATTCTTTAGGTAGCTGCGCTTCAATGGTTTCTTTAATATTTCCAAGTTTTTTCATAATATCATTCAGCTCTGGAATGTTAAGTGCTTGCTGCTTTTTTATTAGTGAATCAAAACTCTTTTCAAATATTCTTAAACGTTCAGGTATGGAATCACTATTTCCTTCACCAATATCTTTAGTGATATTTTCAACACCTTGGCGAACAGCGTTTAAGTCGCCAAAAAAACCACATAATGCTGTTAGTTTATGATCAGGATTTTGTACAAAGAACTCAGCAACCGTGTCATTAACAAGTTGATCACGGTTGCCTGACGTTGCAAGGGGGTAAAACACGGCAAGGAGATCGCCTACCTGTATATCTTTATTATGCATTTCAGAACGTGGACCTTGGTAGTTAGTAGGAGGTGTTTGCATTGAAAAGGGATCTTTATTATGTTTATCTTTTTTAGCTATGTCTGGAACCATCTCGCCAAATACAGTAAATGCCTTACCATAGGTATTGTTTAAATAGGTTATAAGTTCATTAATAGCTTTATCTCCCTTATTTCTTGCCTCAAATTGATAGGGTTTAGAAGCCTCTTTGATAATAGGCGCTAGATCTTTATTGAATGTATTTGCGGATTGTAAGGACTTTTGAATGTGAGCGGTAATTTGTGCCGTATTTAACACAGGTTGGGTATTTTCTGTTGCTCTTTGGATATTATTTAATTCAAGGCGAAGCTGTTTGAGTGCTTCCAGCTTCGAGATATGTTTTTTGCCCACTAAAGATAACGCTCTTTTTTTAACACTTTTGTAAGTTTGCTTTGCAGTGCTTTTATGAGCGGTTTCAAGTTTTTGGATGTGCTCACCTATTGATTTAATGGTGTTTTCTAATTGTGTCACGCGGACTTTTCTATACGGATTGTTTAATTCTTTTTGTGCATCAGGACTTACAGCCTTAGGCACCGCAACATAAGCTGCACCAGGTTTTTGTGATGTAACGACAGCTTTTGCTCTTGATTGTGATGCCAAAGGCCCCGAGCTTTTAGCGGCAGGTTCATTTTTCTTTTTAACTTCTTTAATTAAATCGGTGATCTCTTGGCGCGCACCTGGAGGCACTTCTTTAGGATAAGTGTAATTGAGATATTCTTGGTGAATCATTAATAATTTATTCGCTATGTTTTTAATATCATTATCAGGCCAGTCGCGATATCGTTGTAGCTCTCTTAATGATTGAGTTTTATTTCTGCTTTTAGAATAAGCGTCAATAAAATTCTCTAAATAGGCTAAATGTTTTAAATTGATTCTTTTTCTTTCTTCAATATCTTCTTCAGGCTTTCCCATCTGAAACCCCTCTAAAAGTGTAAAGTTTCTGGTTATTAGTCCTCTTTTTTGGGGAAATAGTTCAATTTAGAAAGTGGGACGTAGTGGCCTATGTGCAAACATTACCACTAAATAAATCATTATATATCAATAAGTTACAGCGTCTGATGTAACGGATTGGGTATACGAAGATCCGTTCATCCCGCCATAGCTCTTAGCGACGGCGGGTGGTAGAATGCTCACTGCCAGTTTTTAACTGGTGTAATTTTATTTGATATTTAAATAACTAATGTAGGTATCTCAAGGAGTTTAAGGTATGTCTCTTACAGCACAAGCTAAGGCCCAAGTTGTTGATCAATATCAACGATTTGCAGGCGACACCGGATCACCCGAAGTCCAGGTGGCTTTGTTAACCACACGTATTAACCACTTAACCGATCATTTAAAAAATCATCCTAAAGACGTGCATTCACGTCAAGGATTAATGAATTTGGTTGCACGTCGTCGTAAGTTGCTGGATTACTTAAAATCGACAAAATCAGATGTTTATAAGAATTTAATTGAACGCTTAGAATTGCGTCGCTAAAGGAAACTATTTGTGAGTACATGTGTAAAAACTTTTCAATATGGAAACCATACTGTCAGTATTGAGACGGGCGTTGTTGCTCGTCAAGCAACTGGTGCAGTCATGGTCAACATGGATGGTACCGTTGTTTTGGTAACCGTGGTTGGTGTCAAAGACGAAGTAGAGGGAAGAGATTTTTTCCCTTTAACAGTAAATTACCAAGAGCGGATGTATGCTGCGGGCAGAATTCCTGGTGGCTTCTTTAAACGTGAAGGTCGTCCGAATGAAAACGAAACGTTAATCGCTCGTTTAATCGACAGACCCTTGCGCCCCTTGTTCCCTCTTGGCTTCATGAATGAAGTGCAAATTGTTGCAACGGTGATGTCTATTAATCCGCAGGTGAACCCAGATATTCCTGCGATGATAGGTGCCTCTGCTGCGCTGGCCATTTCCGGGATCCCTTTTAATGGTCCTATTGGTGGCGCCAGAGTTGGCTACGTTAATGGTGAGTTTGTT
>CAZHSJ010000300.1:0-2455 GCA_964535225.1 Uncultured Candidatus Berkiella sp.
AAGCTGCTTAAATCTCCCCCTTTTTTTTAAATGGCCAATTAACTTTTTGAAAATCAGGCATTATTATGCTTAAATAGGTATTGGCATGAATACTGCTGCGTTAAATATATCAATTGCCCAATCCAGCGGAGGATACTATGAACGTTTATCGCCATACCCAAAAAGGTTTTACGCTTATCGAATTAATGATTGTTGTTGCCATCATCGGGATCTTAGCGGCAATCGCTATTCCTGCCTACAACGATTACATGGTGCGCGCACGTGTATCTGAATTGATTAACGTTGGTTCAAATGCAAAAACGTCTGTTTCAGAATATCGGATCTCTAAAGGCAGCATGCCAACAAGTAATGCTACTGCTGGTGTTACCACTATTGTTACTAACTATGTTTCAAGCTTAGCGGTTGGTGCAAACGGCGTTATCACCATTGTAGGGAACCAAACGAATCTAGGTACCGGTGCTGCACTTTCTATTGTCTTAACACCTACCTTTGCTAATGGTGCAGTAAGATGGACTTGTACAGCAACGGGAGCTACCCAATTTGCACCTGGTTCTTGTCGGTAATCTAGTTTCCTTCATTCTTAAGGTGGAGCAAGTTTATGCGTAAAGCAACAACAGGCTTCACCTTAATCGAATTAATGATTGTCATCGGTATCATCGGAATATTAGCCGCAATTGCCATACCCGCCTACCATTTCTATCTCGTGCGAGCCCGTGTTTCAGAACTTATTAATATAGGCTCTGTTGCTCAAACATCTGTTAGCGAATATCGTTTATCCAAAGGCACAATGCCAACCTCTAATGCACAAATTGGGGTAACCAATATTGTGACCAATTATGTGAATTCAGTTTCTGTTGGTGCTAATGGCGTGATAACCGTCACCGGAAATCAAACTAATCTTGGTACTGGCGGTGCCCTTTCGATTATTTTAACACCCACATTTAACAACGGAGCTGTGAATTGGACCTGTACGTCAAGTGGCACAACCCAATATGCTCCCTCTACTTGTAGATAATGTTGAGTAGCAGGCGCCTTAATACGTTCTTATTTGCTGGTTTCTTTATTACTTGCGGATTAACTATCCTTGCTTACTGGAACGGCTTATCTGGCCCCTTTTTTTTAGATGATCTTCAATCCATTGAACCTGCCAAAATGGAGAATTTTTCATTTAAATCTTTAATGGCCATAAGCTTACAAAATGATACTGGCCCCATAGGGCGCCCCATTTCAGTGGCTTCTTTTGCGTTAAATAGTTATTTCTTTGGTGATGAGCCCTTTAGCTTTAAAGTGGTAAATTTAGCCCTGCACCTTTTTATTGCAATAAGCATTGGCTTTTTTGTTTCCTTAATTGTTAAAACAATACCAACCAAAAAAAGAATCGCTCTCCCTGTTGCTTTACTTTGCGCAACACTGTGGTTGATTCATCCTTTACAGGTTTCCACTGTTTTATACCCTGTTCAACGCATGACACAATTGTGTCATTTATTTATTCTCCTGGGTTTGAACAGTTATTTAATAGGTAGAATTCAACTCTTAACTAAAAAAAAACGAGCCCTTTCTTGGATGCTGCTTGGTTTTTTAGTCTTTTTCCCGCTCAGTGTATTGTCTAAAGAAACAGGTATCCTTTTTATTTGGTATGCTTTTTGCGTTGAATATTTTATTTTGAAATTTAAAACAAGAAATAATTTCTCAAAAACATTACGTCGCATCCATTATACATTAAGCCTTGGATTAGTTTTTGCCAGCCTTATTTATTATTGGTTAAATATATCAAAATATTTAACTATGTTTGCTGAAAAAAATATTTCCCTTTTTGATAGACTCATTACCCAAACCAAAGTCATTGTCTTTTATGCAAAGCTAATTTTGGTTCCCCAAATCAATGATCTTGGGCTATATCATGACGACTTTCCTCTTTCTACCTCACTTGACATTGACGTTATTGCCTGTTCTAGCGTAATTTTTCTGGCAATCGTAATGATTTTTTATTTTAAAAAACGCGCGCCTATCCTTTCTTTTGGTTTAGCTTGGTTTCTTGTTTCTCAGGCAATTGAATCTACTTTGTTACCATTAGAGTTGGTTTTTGAACATCGAAACTATTTAGCTTCCGTCGGATTATTGTTAATCATTAGTTACTATCTTGTATCCTACTTAGCACAGACTCGCCGTCGTGCCCAAATCGCTGGTAGTGTTGTGATTGTAGCTTTGTGTAGCATGTTATTAACTGTTACCTTTTTGAGATCAGATAGTTGGTCAAACCCAGCACGCTTCTTGGTAAACGAACTAAGGCATCATCCTAAATCAGCGCGCGTGCATATTGAAGTTGCTAATTGGTTTTTAACTAAAAAAGCTTATGATTATGCACTCAAAGAACTAGACTTTGCGCAATCTTTAGAACCTTATAACGCAGGTATCGCCTTACATAAACTGCTCATTTTTTGCCACAGCAGTGAGA
>CAZHSJ010000301.1:0-2452 GCA_964535225.1 Uncultured Candidatus Berkiella sp.
AAATTGAAAGAATCAGAAAAAACAAATCAGCAAATTCGCGATTTGGTAGAAGAGGCGCCTTCAAGAATGATAAAGATGGTTTCTGCCCTATCAGCGCAAGACTGCTTGTCCATTCTCAAAAGCCCCTCAGGTCAACCTGGTTTAAACTTTCTATGTGAATGCGCGCAAAACCCTGCTTTGGCTGCATTAGGTCAAGCTTTGTTTAATCAAATGTATAAAACAAGTTACTCTAAGCTTAGAACAACACCAGAATATGCTGAATTTTTAAAATTAATTACGCAAAAATACAATGGGGAATCACCCTTATACTATGCTGCCATCAATAACAATGCAGACATGGTAAATGCGCTCAGATATTACGATGTTCCTGTTAGTGAGGCAGGCACCATTGAAAGTCCTAATGCGCTAACCGCCGCAGGCAAAGCACATGCGTGTGATGCCGTTATAGCTTTAATAAATAGTAAACCTTATATTTCCAGTGTGAAGGTTGAACGCAGAGTACCAGATGAAGACGGTAAAATGGTATTGCATTATTTAGCCTCTGCTCAAACGCCAAAAGCAAAAGAAGCAATTTTTGCTTTGTTAAGTTCCGGCGCCGCTAACTTTCATGCTCTTTCAAGTATCCCAGATAAAAGCGGCAATGCGCCTTTTTATTATTTAGTGCAAAATCCAACTGCGAAAGACATTTTGCAACATTTAGTTAAGAAAGGCAAAGGTACGACCTACAACTGGTATTTAGATACTTATTTTGATTTTAAAACGCAACGAAAAAATGGCTATACAGATCTTGAATGGGCTTATAAAACAAATCCCTCACTTGCGCAATTCATTGCTGATAATCTTTATGACAAAAGCTTGGCTAAGAATGCTGAGGCTAGAATTAGTGCAGAAGAAGCAAGTGAAGCCGATTTTGCTAAATCTATCTCCGAAATTCTTGCCCAAAAAGAACACGCTGAAGCACCTAAAGTAACGCTTTTTGTGCAACCTGAAATCATAGAAGACTATAAAGAAGATAAAAGAAAGCACTATTCGCCTTCGCATTCATCGCAGAGAGAAGCGCTTAAATCTTCAACAGATGAACAAAAAGAAAATGTTGAAAACAATGTAGAAAAAGACAAAAAAGACAAAAGAGACAAAAAAGATCTAAAAAAATGATCTCATTTTTTAGAACCGGAATACAAGCTGGCTTGCTTAAAAAAGGGGGCAAAAGCCCCCTTGCGGATTTGACGGAATTGAGTTAATTACCGGCAGGTAGCTTAAATCCATAGAGACGATTCCCAAGATTACATGTCTCACGCTTCATCCCTTAAATAGCTACGCTTATCGCGTAAATGTTTTTGTGACACAAAAAACTAGATATAATACATACCAAATATTGGATGGATATATCATCATGCGCAGCAAACCACAGCTTCACAACGTCAGGAAAATTGTTTTCAAAGCAAATCAAAACGCCTCTACCCTTTATGAGGATAGCGATAAAGCGCTATTAAAAACTTATGCCAATCCAAAATTTGCTAAAGAAAAAAGCGTTTTTTTGTTGGAACCTGAATACATTAAAGAAGCCTTTGCTGAATCATTTAAAGTTAAAAATTATCTTAGCGCCGAACAAAGAAAATCCTATTTAGCAAAGTTTGTAGATGAACAATTTTTAGGTAGCGATAACCAACCATTAAATGGCGAATATATTTATGGCTTGCTACCAAATAATCGATTGTATGTTGATCATGTTAAACATAACAGAAATCATTCACATATTATTGCCGGTTTACCCGCCAAAGCGGTTGGCCACGCTTATTTTGTTAATGGGCATTTAGTGACACTGTCAAATAACAGCGGTCATTATAAACCTAGTCTTGAAAAAATGGCCGAAGGCATTAAATGGTTTTGGCAGCGATCAGGAGAATTTTTGTTTGAAGATCATTCACAATTTGATTTTAGGTGCGAAAATAATGGTCTGCGATTCTTTAAAGCAAGCTCATGCCTGCCACAAAAAAATCAAGAGCAACTCAATGATCTTCCTGAAGTGAGCGAATTCATAAAAGATAAACTAGATGACATCAACCTACAAAAACATTCTGATGTTGAAACGACGGATATAGCAACCTCAACTGAATACATTGGTAGAGGGTATGATAAGGAAATACAACAAGCAAATACAATGCAACCAGAAATGATGGATCATTATCTTAGCTTTACTTCTCTTTCTCGCAATTTTTCCAGGTATATTGCAACAAAAAACCCTCATATGTATCGTAAAAATAAATTAAAGACACTATAAAACAAGCAGAGAAAGTTCAAAAACCCTAGCTAAGGCCTTTGTTAAACTTGCTATTGCGCTTGATTCTCTAATAGTGTTTTAAGAAACCCTGACATAAACCAATTTTGCATTTGTTTGCTTTTGTTGTGCGTTGCAGTTTGTTGTCTGTAAATAGCCAATACGGAAAAAATG
>CAZHSJ010000302.1:0-2422 GCA_964535225.1 Uncultured Candidatus Berkiella sp.
AACATGGTGATTGATAATTTGATTTTTCAACAAGAAAAATTCCAGCACCGTTATATTCACCACTGATGGCAATTCCTTGCAGCATTCGCATTACCAACAAGATGAGCGGGGCGGCAAAACCAATATCATGATAGGTAGGCAAGCAGCCGATTAAAACCGTTGCGAAGCCCATGAGAAACAAGGAAAGCATCAGCGCTTTTTTGCGACCATAATTATCGCCAATATGCCCAAATAAAATGGCACCCAAAGGGCGCATTAAATAACCTGCGGCAAAAATACCATAGGTTTTTAAAATAGCGATGTCAGGGCTATTTAGAGGAAAAAATAACGAGGACAGTGACACAGCCATATACCCATAAAAGGTATACTCGGCCCACTCTAGTAGTGTTCCGAAAGAGATAATGCTGACAAGAAACCCATTTCTTTGCGTATTACGCATTAGCCTTTTTCTCTTTAGGTAAAGTTTCTTTAGCAAAGAAAGAGCAAATGATGGCCAAAAATAAACAAGCGGTAATGACGAGCGTTGAGTTTTGATAATCCTGGGCAGTATGCACTAATGTACCATCCGTGCTAAAGACCATATGTTGTGCTGCATTCCAGTCTAATAGGCTGCCCAACACCCACATCAAGCCTGCTCCTACTAAGACAGAAAACATGTTTGCAATCGCCATAGAGAACCCCCCTAAGGCCTTATCATGTAGCTCACCCGCTACGGTATAACTGGCGATAAGCCCTGTATTTGTTATCCCATAAGTAAACATAATGATACTAATGGTACCAAGAGAAAGGTTAGGAACATAAAACACAATAGGTAATAAAATAAATCCTAAAAGAGCAGAAACAATCATCACCGGTTTTCTGCCAACATGATCGGCAAGCCAACCTGCAAGCGGCCCCCCAATGGCCCAGCCAATAAATAAATAAGAAATAGCATGTGAGGCCGAATATGTGTCTAATTGGTGGATATTTCTTAAGAATTCTTTCCCCCAGAATTCACCAAGGCAATCTGTTGGGGCATAGATAAAACCCGCATATAAAGCGTTAATCCAGGTATACTTGCTTAACAAAACGCTTTTTATTTGTGAAAAAGAAATCCGGGTAGAGGAAACGACATTATCTGATGATTTAATTGATTTGGGGCCATTTCTAACGACCGCATAGATAAGGAAGGATAAAATTAAAAACACAATGCCGTATACACGAAAAGAATCTTCCCAACCAATTTCGTCATTAAGAATAGGCACAAGGTGGCCACCCACCGCAGCGCCAACCATGCCTAGTGCCTGGGTAATGCCAACGAGTAAGGCGAGCTTTCTTGCATCAAACCAAACCGTAATTAATTTTAAAGCGCCAATAAACGCAGTCGCTGAGCAAAAACCTAATAAAATACGGGAAAGCATCGCTGTGCTAACATACTCGCTGTTAGCAAAAATAAAGCTACTTAAGCTACAAATAAAGACGGCAACCGTGAGGAGCGCGCGTGATCCAAACCTATCAACAAGATAGCCAATGGGCATTTGCATGAGTACATAAGGGATATAAAAAGACATGCCCAAAATCCCTAAATCGGATTTGGAGATCTCAAAGGCAAGTTGCAGCTCTTCGCTAATATGACCAGGCGTAACACGAACGACATAATGGGCAAAAAAGAAAAAGGCGGCCAGTCCCCATATAAACCAGGGTTTTAAAGAGAATTGGGGCTTTGGTGCTGACATTCGACGTAGCCTTTTTTGGTAAACCAGCAATTATAAGTGAATCACAGAACAAAAAACATGCCTTTAAGTGAGTATGTTAAATCACTTTTATCTATACTACTATATATAAGTCCTTGTAAATGTGGATTTGCCAATGTTAACGCAAGAAGAAGCAGGCAAAAAAATGTCGGTTTGCGATTATCTTGATGAGCTGTGTATTCGCTACATGTTAATTGATCACCTTGCAAACCATACACTGGACGAAATAACGGCGCTCTTAAACATACCTAAATACACCCTCCTTCGTACGGTGCTTGTTCAAGACGATGAAGATGTCGTGATGTTTATTTTGCCTAAAGACTATTTTTTTGATATAGGCACCGTCGCTCATATGATGAATAAACGCTTACGTGCCCTAACTAAAAAACAAGAATCTACTTTTTTAACACAATTAAATAGGCAAGCGTGTCCGCCATTGCCAGAGTTTGTTGGCATGAAAGCCTACGCTGAAAAAGATTTGCTCATCTTAAATGAAATTTATTTTACGCCAAGTAACAATAATGCCCTTATTGGAATGAAGCGCGAAGATTATATGGCTTTTTTGCATGCTTCCAAGTTAATACCTTTAGGTTTTCCGCAAGAGGAATTAGCCATAAAAAATACAAGTGAAGGGGGCGTTAGCCAATCCATTCAACAATTAACGCCTTTGCGTATTAAACAACGTTTGA
>CAZHSJ010000303.1:0-2413 GCA_964535225.1 Uncultured Candidatus Berkiella sp.
ATTATTACGCAGTTTTGCCTTGTGGTTGCCCTGCTGTTGTTTGTCATTTGGCCGGCGTGGGGTCTCCATGTGTCAGTATCATTTGCAGTGGGCGGGTTGATATGCGTGTTGCCTAATGTTTATTTGTATAGTCGTGTATTTGCCTATTTTGGTGCAACTCAAGCTAAGCAAATCGTGAGAGCCCTTTTTGGGGGAGAAACGATAAAGCTAATTTTAACCGGGTGTGGATTTGTGGGCGCATTTCTTACTCCTGGCATAAGACCGCAATGGGTGTTTTACGGTTATATTGCGGCACAAGTTGGATTTTGGTTGGCGCCTATCGTAATGAGTTATCGGTTATCTGTTAGGAAAGCACCGCGATGAGCGTATCGGGCGAAGAATTAACCATGACAGGCTACATTAACCACCATTTAACGCATTTGCGTTGGGGGGAAGGATTTTGGGCCTTTAATTTAGATACAATGGTTATTTCTTGGGTTTTAGGTTTTACTTTTATAGTGCTGTTTAGCAAAGTTGCCAAGCATGCGACATCAGGGGTGCCGGGTGGGTTGCAAAATTTTGTTGAAGTGTTGTTGGATTTTGTTAATCAGCAAGTAAAAGACACCTATCATGGTAAAAGCGACGTGATCGCACCATTGGCTTTGACGGTATTTGTCTGGGTCTTTTTGATGAACTTCATGGATCTGCTTCCCGTCGATTTATTGCCCGTAATGTTAAGTTGGGTAGGTGTAGATTATTTGAGAGTGGTTCCGACGGCGGATCCTAATTTAACCTTGGGTCTTTCTATCAGCGTTTTTCTTTTAACGCTTTTTTATAGCGTTAAGATCAAGGGTTTCTTCGGGCTAGGTAAAGAGATATTCTGTGCGCCATTTGGGCCGTGGTTTTTTCCTTTTAATATTCTCTTGCGTTTTGTTGATGAGCTCGCAAAACCTATTTCGCTGGGATTGCGGCTTTTTGGAAATTTGTATGCCGGGGAGTTAATATTTATTCTCATTGCATTGCTACCCTGGGGAGGGCAATGGCCACTAGGTTTATTATGGGCCATATTTCATATTCTGATTATTATTTTACAAGCGTTTATTTTTATGATGTTAACGATAGTTTATATTAGCCAAGCACACGAAGCACACTAAAGAAATAGAGGGGTAAAAATGGAAACTGCACAAATCGTCTCTCAATTACAAGGAGTAACCGTTATTGCGGTTGCGATTTTAATTGGAATGGGCGCATTAGGAACGGCCATTGGGTTTGGATTACTCGGTGGAAAGTTTTTAGAGGGCGCTGCAAGGCAGCCTGAAATGACACCAATGCTACAAGTAAAAATGTTTGTTGTGGCAGGCTTGCTTGATGCGGTATCTATGATCGGGGTAGGTATTGCACTCTACTTTACGTTTGCAAGCCCGTTCTTAGCGGAAGTGTTGACCCATATTCCACATTAAGTTAGTGTACGGAGTATCGCTTTGAGTATCAATGCTACCCTATTAGGGCAAATGATTACCTTTATTCTTTTCGTTTGGTTTACCAAGCGATTTGTTTGGCCACCTTTAATTAAGGCGCTCAATGATCGTCAGGCTAAAATTGCTGATGGTTTGGCTGCTGCTGAAAGAGGGCACCTTGAGCTTGCTAAAGCACAAGAACTGGTGGCGCAGCGAATCAAGGAAAGCAAAGAAGAATCGGCAAATATTATAGTCGAGGCAAAAAAACAAGCTGACTCTATAGTTGATCTTGCGCGAATACAAGCTCATGAAGAGGGCGCGCGTATTATTCAACAAGGGCATGCTGAGGTTGAACGTTTGATGGAACAAGCGAAAGAGAGCTTGCGTACGCAGGTGGCAACTATCGCTATGTTTGGGGCTCAGAAAGTGCTGGAGCGAAGCATCGACGAAAAAGTGCATTATGATTTTCTAGAAAAGCTAGCAGAAGAAATTTGAGGCTCATTGTAAAATGTCAAAAAACCTGACGATTGCAAGACCTTACGCCAAAGCAGCATTTGAGTTGGCGCAAGCAGAAAAAGCCTTGTCAAAATGGTCTGATATGCTGGATTTTGCCTCCGCAGTGGCCGGGGACAAATTGATGATGAAGTTGATGAAAAATCCGCAGTTCTCCAAAGATGAAGTGCTGGCATTATTTTTAGATTTAGGAAAAGATGTTTTTTCAAATGAGCAGCAGAATTTTATTAAAACATTAGCCAGATTCAAGCGTTTAGCTTGTCTTCCGGAAATAGCTTTTTTCTATGAGCAAATGCGCAAGAAAGCAGAACAATTGGTTAATGTTCAAATTATCTCGGCACGCCCAATCGAAGAATCATTTCTAAAGCGCATCATTGATGCATTAAAGAAACGAACAAGCTGTGACATCATGCTTGAGTGTAGTACAGATAAAACCATTTTAGGTGGTGCCATCATCCAAGCAG
>CAZHSJ010000304.1:0-2405 GCA_964535225.1 Uncultured Candidatus Berkiella sp.
TCCCACAAAAATGGTATGCCGTTGCGCTGTAAAAATCTAAATTAGGGAATAACTTCTTTTGTTCCCACATCATTGCTTCTATTTTTTCTGAAACGGCATATAATTTTTTATCCCCCAGCATATCACTCAAGGCTTTGGATTGCGCTTTAATGATGTCTGAGCGTGGATCATTGGTGGTATAAACCCGATGACCAAATCCCATAATCAATTCTTTATCTTGTAATTTCTTTAATATGCCTTTTTGGGCTAGATCAGGCGTGTCGTATTGCTCAATTAATTCCATGGCCGCTTCATTTGCCCCCCCATGTAAGGGGCCCCTTAAGGTACCAATAGCTGCGGTAATGGCAGAATAAATATCCGATAACGTCGCCGTGCAGACTCTGGCGGCAAAAGTAGATGCGTTAAATTCATGCTCAGCATAAAGAATCAGTGAGATATCCATGGTTTTAATCATGAGCTGCGAGTGCGCCGCTCTTGAATCAAACTCTTTACCATGCAGCAGTTTTAAAAAGTATTCTGCGGTTGAATTAGCCTCTATCATTAAATCGATTTTTTGTCCGTTTTTATGAAAATGGTACCAATACAATAAGGCTCCGGGAAAAACAACCAATAATCTATCTGCAATTTCCTTAGCGTTGTGATCTTTTGTTTCTTGTTCTAATGTCCCTAACATCGAGCAAGTGGTACGAAGCACATCCATGGGATGGGATGTCGATGGCATTGCTTCTAGCAAGCGTGGTAATTCTGGCGGCAAGCCACGTAAAGATTTGAGTTTTTGTTTATATTGTGTCAACTGTTGCACAGTTGGCAATGAACCATAAATTAATAAATAGGCGACTTCTTCAAAACTGGCATGATCTGTTAAATCGACAATAGAATACCCACGATAATGTAAACTACTGCCGGTATGGCCAACGGTGCAAATAGCTGTTTGACCTGCAACCACACCTGCTAAACCACCGCTTTTACTTTCTGCCATTTTCTTTATCCCTTATATTCTGTATCGGGCCGGCACAAAGGACGCCCCTACGATGTACTTTTTGCCACAGCATTTGAAAATTAGGTTTTGTTTGCTGAGTGCAAATAACTATCGATTTCCTTTTCATATTTCTCATAATCAAGAAACTGATATAACGTGTTGCGATCTTGCATGATATCAATCACTGATTTTTGCGTTCCCTCTTTACGAATAGCGGTAAAAACAGTTAACGCTGCTTGATTCATCGCGCGAAAAGCGCTTAATGGATATAAAATAATGGAAACGCCCACGCTAGCAAGTTCTTGTTTGGTATATAACGGTGTTTTACCAAACTCCGTCATATTGGCTAAAACAGGGATCTTAAGCGCTTTGGTGAAGGTGGCATACTGCTCAAGTGCTGTTAAGGCTTCAATGAAAATGGCATCTGCCCCAGCCTCTTGATAAGCCAGCGCGCGTGCGAGTGTGCCTTGTTCTCCCTCAAGAGCAAAGGCATCTGTTCTTGCCATGACCACAAAGCTATCATCAACAATGCCATCTTTGGCCGCTTTTATTTTAGCCACCATTTCTTGCGTGCTAACAATTTGTTTTCCTTGGCGATGCCCACATCGTTTGGCTTCGGTTTGATCTTCAATATGCGCCCCCGCTGCCCCTGCTTGAGAAAGCAGCTTGAAGCTTCTGGCAACATTTAAAGGACTCCCCCACCCGGTATCAGCGTCAACGAGTAAAGGTAAGGGGGTAGCATTAACAGTCTGTTCAACCATCATCAACACATCATTGAGTGAGGTCATGGCTAAATCAGGCAAGGCAAAATTGGCGTTCGCTATGCCAGCACCAGAAAGGTAAAGTGCCTTAAAGCCCACACTTTGGGCTAACTTAGCCGCATAAGGATTAATAACACCAGGGAGTTGAAGTGGTTTTTCATCAATAATAGCTTGGCGTAGCTGTTGCCCTTTGTGATCCCTCACTTGACGCTCCTTGTAGTGGATGTTGTCTGCCATTTTATACTGCAAGACATTATTCAACTACCGGAACATATTCCAATGTTGTTTAACTAAAATGTTTTCGATGGCTTAGTAGCGCAGGTAGGCTAAACAGAACTAACCCCCCAATCAAATAGCCCTCGAACAAACAAAGATGTTTAAACGAAAGCGCTGCCTTGAATTGATCGGGCGGCACAAAACCTAATAAGAAACTTAATGCGCAAATAACAATCCCACTTCCAGCGACCAAACCTAACCCCAATTTACCACCTGGAATTTTATAGGGTCTTTGCACTTCTGGATGTTTAAATCTTAAGCAAATGGCTGCCGCAAAAACTAAAATATACATCGCCGTGGCAAATTGGGTGGTAATAGCTGTCACCAACCAAAAAGCGATATCCACCGAAGGCATCACAAAGAAAGTCAGCGCTAAGATAGTGCCTAAT
>CAZHSJ010000305.1:0-2394 GCA_964535225.1 Uncultured Candidatus Berkiella sp.
CCAAAGACCGAATTCAGGGAAATGGATCCCAAAACAGGGGATACCGTTGAGATCTATGTTGAAAAAACTGAAGACGAAAAAGGACATCTTGTCCTCAGTCGTAAAAAAGCTAAATTGCTTCGTGCCTGGGAAAACCTTGTGGATTCATATAAAAATGGAACCATTATCAAAGGCTCTGTAATCAGTAAAACCAAAGGAGGACTGATTGTAGATTGCAATGGACTTGAAACCTTCTTGCCGGGATCTCAGATCGATATCAAGCCGATTACAGATTATGATGCTTATGTTGGAAAAGTGATGGAGTTTAAAGTGGTTAAAATCAATGAGACCATTAAAAATGCGGTAGTTTCCCACAAAGCTTTAATTGAAGGAGATCTTCAGGAACAAAGAGAACAAATTATCTCAGGTCTTGAAAAAGGTCAAGTACTTGAAGGAACAGTTAAAAACATTACCGACTTCGGGGCATTCCTCGATTTAGGAGGAGTAGATGGATTGCTCTATATTACAGATATATCCTGGGGTAGAATTAATCATCCGAATGAAGTCCTGGAGAAAAACCAAAAAATCAACGTTGTTGTCCTTGACTTTGATGAAAACAAAAAGAGAATATCGCTTGGTCTAAAGCAATTACAACCACATCCATGGGAAGTAATGCCTTTGGATATTGTCGAAGGTTCTGTTGTAAAAGGTAAAATTGTAAACATCGAAGACTATGGTGCATTTTTAGAAATTTTACCTGGAGTAGAAGGATTGATTCACGTTTCAGAAGTCAATTGGAACAGTCAACCGGTTCATGCAAAAGACTACTTCTTCTTGGGCCAGGAGTTTGAAGCGAAAGTAGTTACACTCGATCGCGAAGAACGCAAAATGTCCTTAAGTTTAAAACAACTCATAGAAGATCCTTGGAGTAAGATCCAGGATAATTATCCAGTAGGTTCGCGTCATACCGGAGTAGTGAAGAACTTAACCCCATACGGAGTCTTTGTGGAATTGTCAGAAGGTATCGGTGGAATGGTTCACATTTCAGATTTATCATGGACTAAAAGATTTAATCATCCATCGGAATACACCAAGGTTGGAAACAATCTGGATGTACTCATCATGGAAATAGATGCTGAAAACAGGAAGCTCTCTTTGGGACATAAACAATTGGAAGAAAATCCATGGGATACTTTTGAAAATGTATTCCCGGTAGGTTCTTATCATGAGGCCACAGTGCTTAGAAAAGATGATAGAGGGTATACCGTACAATTGCCTTATGGTCTTGAAGCTTATGCTCCTGCAAAGCATATGAAAAAAGAAGATGGCACCCAGGCGGCGGTAGAAGAATCTTTAACGGTCAAGGTGATAGAATTCAACAGAGATGATAAAAAAATCATGGTCTCCCACATTAAGTACCTTGAAGATGTCAAGAAGGAGGCAGATGATAATGTGAAGAAAGAAAAAGAACCGGAATCTCAAACACAAAAGCCTAAGAAAGCAACGGATAAGTTAGCCAGCAAGACAGAGGCTACAACGCTTGGAGAAATCGAAGGCTTTAGCGCATTGAAAGAACAGTTCCAGGAAAATATTAAAATTAAAACTGCAGCTGCAATTGAAAAACTGGAGTCCAAATCAGAAGCAATTACTGAGAGCAAATCATTGGAAACTCCTGTTGAACAGAGCACGGAAATACCAGTTGAAGTGAAAGCCACTGGAACAGAAGAAGTAAAAGAACACAGTCCGGTTGAAGAGATGAAAATCGATGTAGAAGGAACGAAAGTGGAAGATGCAGATAAAGGTTCTCAAATTGCAGTGGAGGAAAAACCTAAAATTGTGAAGGCAAAAGCTGAGGCCAAGCCTGAGAAGGTAAAGGCTGAAACGAAAAAAGAAGAGAAGTCGGAAGCAAAGGAAGTTAAGAAAGCGACCAAGAAATCCGGTGGAGATGATTTAGTGATCATAGAAGGAATCGGACCTAAAATTGCGGAATTGCTCATTGCAGATGGAATTACCTCATTTCAGGAACTTGCCGATACACCGGTAGAGAAGCTCCGCGAAATTTTGGATAATGCAGGATCCCGATTTAAAATGCATGATCCGGGAAGTTGGCCTAAACAAGCGAAGCTTGCCGCTGAAGGCAATATGGATAAACTGAAGGCATTGCAGGACACTTTAAAGGCAGGTAAGTAGAAAAGAATCATATTGCGCATTGATATTAAAACGCTTGCCACAAGCAAGCGTTTTTTTTGGGTATTTGGGTATTTATTTTTTGGCTAAAAATTTAAATAAATACATGGTTATCAATAGATTAGAAACGTATAAAATAATAATTGTTATTTTTTATCAAATAGATTTTGTGATAAGCATTGGTTGGAATATCTTTGCGATCCCTTATACAAAGGAGTATAAGTTTAT
>CAZHSJ010000306.1:0-2374 GCA_964535225.1 Uncultured Candidatus Berkiella sp.
AGTGACAACGACTATTTTCTTTGGATTTTGCTTGGCAGCTTCTTTCAATTTAATGCGAAGGTTATTGGCATCTTCATCAGCTAATTGTTGCATTTTTTTAAGTAATTGAAATCTACCAAGAATTCTTTCTTGAAATAAATCAGCTATTAAACGGCTATCGTTGAGAGATACTGGCGTATGGGTATAATCGCCGTAGCGACCATCGGCCCAACCATCTTCACCCACTAAAATAGTATCATTATCTAATTTAATAGTTTCACAGAAACATACCCAAAATAGATGGGGATTGTTCTTTGTTAGAAGTCTCATAGCATCACGAACTTCATTTATTTGTCCGTGATAAAAGTCATGGTTTCCTAAAACGAAATAAATAGGCTTGTTGACTTGGCGAGCCATCTCTTCAAGCATTTTGCTAACAGATTTAGCCTCAGCGATATCACCGCTGATGACTATAGCATCACAATTACGTTTTATTTCATCGTAATATTGTTTTCGCTTATCTTCGTGTAAAAAATTAAGATGAATATCTGTTAACCATGCGAATTTCATAAATCACTTCCTGAACATCCTTCAATTAGCAGGAGAATTTTAGCCAATTTGAAAATCGTACAGGAAGTATTTTGGTTTTACCATATGTTTATAAAAATATTTTCATTCAAACGCGCTTTTAAACGCTAACCTTCAGGATCTACTCTTTATTATCATCAGCTTTAATTTCTTTTGATAGCTCTGCTTCTAATTCGCGAATGGAAGGCAGTGCTGTTCTGAGATTATCAGATAAAGCTTCAGCAAGCGTAGGCAGGATCACGGCCCAGCAAGTTTAATCCCACCCTACTCATGTCTCGCCCAATCATTAGTTAAAATTCCCTTTTCAATATATCGATGGATACTTGAGTATTGCCAATCACATGCCTTGCAAATAGGCATGGTGGTTGTTATGCCAACCTACTCCAAAAGTCAGTAATGCAATCAGAGCGAATAAAGTTACCGTTTTCTTTGCGCAAAATATGCGTTCAACAATGTCTTTATCGTTAAAATACCTAAAATAAATTGAACCTTTTAAAGCATATGTCTGCCTTACACATAGAATCTAGAAAGTTAATTGCAATAATATACAGAAAAAGCTTGGCGAAGGCCTAAATCTTTGGTAATCTGCTCAACTCAGAATAAAGAAATGAGAGGATTAATATATGATAGGAATGACAGTAATTAATGATAGAGGTGAAAAAATAGACTTATTATCCCCTAATAAATATCCAGATCCTTCTGCTGCAATTTTAACCCATGTCACTATCATTGATGCTCCTGAAGGCGCCGAAAATAGATTTATTGTTGCTGGTTTTTCGGCAGTAACTAACGAAGCTAAACTCGCTGCGGGTGGTTCATTAAATAAAAACGAAAGCTTTGAAGATGGTATGTCACGTGAACATGCTGAGGAAATGTTCCATGGTTATGAAAAAGCAAATCAAGATCAATTATTTCCTACTCTAACTGCTGGTGATGTTCAAATTGCATACTTACAAGATAAAAGCAAAGAACCAAAAGGTGCTTATGTACGGCTTACCGGTTTAGCGCAAGTTAAAATGACTACTGCTGAGTTCCAATCTAAACTTGCGGAAATGAACAAAGCAGCAGCGCATGCATTAGCTGATCGTGCTGCTCTCTTAGATAATCCCAAGTTTCCCGAATCTGTAGGTAGTGATCCTAAACAAATGGCAGATAAAAAGAGTCGTTTCTATGTTGGTAACTTAAAGAAAGATCTTC
Source organism: Uncultured Candidatus Berkiella sp. (assembly GCA_964535225.1). Classification (GTDB taxonomy): domain Bacteria; phylum Pseudomonadota; class Gammaproteobacteria; order Berkiellales; family Berkiellaceae; genus Berkiella. Next base: position 1,765 of record CAZHSJ010000306.1, read on the forward strand.
AAGCTAAACAAATTGCAGGTAGTGATACTGCAGAGCTGGATGATCTCGTTGCTAAATTAGAAAAAATCTCTGAATATTCAGAATATAAATCTTACCATGCTATTGGTCAAAATGAATTGATAACTAAAATTGCTGAGTGGGATGTTAAAGGTAAATCCAAAGCACCTATAGAAATGACCGATGCTAACGGGCAAGAATTACGAGTTTCATCATTTGCAGTGAAAGATGCTTACCCTATTTTTGCTTTTGCGCCAGTTTTTGAATCAAACTATAGTCTCGCAGTTAAAAAGCACAGCCAATCTGACAATAAATCCGTCCGATCGTCCATGACCTTCAGTCCGGCTGCTTCCCAATCGAGTCCCCAACGTGAGGCAAATCCACCATCGGATAAATCATCTTCTAAAGTTGAAGATGAGGCTAAAATGAAAGGAACTACCTTTCCAAGGAAATAACTTTATTGGACAACACTAGGGGATTTATGTAAGGTTTGAAGCCCTTCTTATTAAGTCCCCCTCCTTCGAGGCTTACCTAGCAAGCGTAGGCAGGATCACGGCACAGCAAGTTTAATCCCACCCTACTCATGTCTCGCCCAATCATTAGTTAAAATTCC
>CAZHSJ010000307.1:0-2374 GCA_964535225.1 Uncultured Candidatus Berkiella sp.
TGGCACGATATATCTGATGAATTTAAACAATTAATGAAGAGAGATACTTCCCATCATTGGGAAGTATCTTCAATGAGACTTTTTAAGCGGCAAGGTAGCGATTACAAAAATCAGATGTGATGGCATAAGCTGCAATATTGAGAGCAGGCAACAACACATAAGTAACAACAAAACCTTGAGGCGTCGTTCCAAAGGCTCTTAAGCCAACTTGAAAAGCCAAATTAGCAACAGCTTGTGCCGTTAAGGTTGTTGCATAAGTCTTTTGATCAAAGTTTAATGCACTGCCCGACACATTTTTTGTTTCAAAGTGGGTTAATGTCCTCATGGTGTCACCCTCGTATGCCTTAATCTAATAGAATTAAGTCACCTTACTAATTATTGCCTAGCCTGTCAAGCCCCTCTTTTTGAAAATTTTCGTGGTTAAATAGAAAAGATTGGTGCAGATACACAAAGAATGAATCCACCAATTGGAGTGAAATCCAATTAATTAAGGCAAATATTGGAGTCAACTCCAACTGAAAAAGGTTTTATACTAAATCGACCGTCTCCAATAAATAAACGTCCAAATAATCTAATTTTTTTGCACCAACTTTGTGATAAAAAGATTGGCCAACCTGATTATCCTTAAGGCACCATAATTCAATTCTTTCAATGCCTCTTTCATGGGCCTGCTTTGCAAGGGCGGCTAATAATTTTTCGCCAATGCCTATTTTACGATATTCTGGCTTTATAAAAATATCATCAATGAAGAGTAACGGCGTTGCGTTGTACGTTCTATTTATATTGGCATAAGTAAAAAGCGTAAAACCGATAATGTCATTTTCATCGTTGGTAATAACTAAACCGTTCCAGTCTGCCTTTTCACCAAACAATGCCTCATGCATTTTTTGGGGGGTAAGCGCCATTCTATCTTCAATTTTTTCATGGCGTGCCAGCTGTAGAAGTAACTCAAAAACAGGCTGAACTTCATGGGATTTTATTTTTCTGATATCAATCTTCATTATGACAACTCATGACACTCACACGGTGCCCAAAAAGGTAATCTTCCCCTAGCAATTCCCAGCCTAATTTTTCATACCACGCTGGTAAGGTTTGATCAAACGCCAAAAGATAAAGCTCAAGGTATCCAAGCTTACGTGCTTTTCTTTTAACCACATCAATTAATTGCTCACCTATTCTTTGCCCCCGATATGCAGGCTTAACAAATAAGGAACCCAACCAGGGTGCAAGATCAGGGCGAATGCCGTCGTTTTCTCTTAAACAACACAACCCGACAGGTTCACTCCCAACGAGCGCAATAAAGGCAAGCGGCAAACGATTTTCATTAAGATGATCTTTGAGTTTAAGTTGAGCCTTTTCTAAACTTGAATCAGGATTATAGTGCCCCCAGGTTGTAAACATCCACTGTGCTAGCGTGGGAACATGCTCAGGGTGATTTTTAAGATAATCTATGGTTAAGTCCATGTTTTAATCCAATTATTAACGCTTTGTCGATTTTTTTCTAATCCACTTTCATTTTTTTGGTAAACCACAAAATAAGATCATCGTTTACTATAGGTATCATACTGTCTATTCGTCTGATTTTATCACGTTGAGATTGACTTTCAGAGCGTCATTGAAGAAGGTGGGGTTCAGACTGAGTGAACCGGTAATACGCTGCATGTCAGTATTCTTCAGGATTCCATTCTGATCGGTATAGCCTACAGAGAAACGGTAGGGAAGAGTTTTAACCGCTCCCGAAAGACTGAGGTTATGGTCATGCGAAATGGCTGTGCGGAATATCTCCTTCTGCCAGTTCGTATTTTCTAGTCCGAGCAGGTTTAGGTTGTCAATTCCGAAGAAGTCAGACCTCTCCAGAGCAAGCTGCCTGATCTCGTCACCTGAAAAAACATCGACGAATGCTATGGCATTGGCTACCGAAACATTACCGTCATATGAGACTTTCAGGGGGCTGCCTGCCGAGCCTTTCTTGGTGGTGATGAGGATAACCCCGTTTGATGCCCTGGACCCGTAGATTGCGGTTGCAGAGGCGTCTTTCAGTACGGTAAAGGTTTCAATGTCATTCGGGTTTACAAATGACAGGATGTTTGAGCTTCCTGCCACATTGTTGTTGTCAATGGGGACTCCGTCAATGATTATCAGCGGGTCATTGGAGGCGTTAAGTGACGAACCGCCGCGTACGCGGATGGTTGCACCACTGCCAGGAGCACCGCCGGCTGTGGTGATGACCACACCGGCACTCTTGCCCACAAGCAGATCCTGCGGTGAGGTGATTGCTCCCTTGTTGAAATCCTTCGAGCTTACTGCAGCCACAGAGCCTGTGGCATCACTCTTCTTTACGGTACCGTAGCCGATAACCACCACCTCATCAAGA
>CAZHSJ010000308.1:0-2354 GCA_964535225.1 Uncultured Candidatus Berkiella sp.
TCGGTATCTAGAAGAAGTTCAAAGTGCCTAAAAGTTATGGGGATCTATCAGGGGCTGACCCTGCAGTAGTTAATAACTGCGCTATTCGTTGGGCTGCTCAAAATGGGCATGCAGCCGTTGTTGCGTTATTGCTAGAAGTCAACCATGTTATCTCTGCACAAGCTATTAATTACGCTTTTGCTACGGCTGCTGACAATGGACATGCAGAAGTTGTTGCATTATTGCTAAAAGACGGCCGTTTTGACCCTGCAATAGAAAATAGCTGCTTTATTGGTTGTGCTGCTAGAGATGGTCTTACCGACATTGTTGCGTTATTGCTAGAAGACCAGCGTGCTGACCCTGCAGCATATAATGACTACGCTATTGGTGTGGCTGCTCAAAATGGCCATCTTGATATAGTTAAGCTTTTGCTTGAAAACGAAACTGTGAAAAGCAATTTAACTCATGAATATATTAAAAAAGAAAATGGATTTATTGGTGCTTTGTTCAACTTTATTTCGCCGACCACTTTTTCATCGGAAGACTTGTGTGAAAAGCTTGCCCAAAAATATCCAAAATTAAACGAACGCATTGATAGAAGAAAATTAATTAGTGCAGCTAGTGCCACTGTTTTTAGCTTAAAGCAATTGCAACTATCCTACCCAACGGATAAGGGCGCTGTAACTATACCATTCCCCCGTGATATGTTGGCGATGATAACGAATAGCTTGTTGTTTACAACACAAACCAGTGAGACAGCTTTAAAAGCGTTTAAATTTGTTGATAGCGCGAAGTCGAAAGAAGGCCATAAGTGTAATCAAGAGGAAATCTCGAACAAATCACGAAGAATATGAAATTAGAGGTATGGGCATACCCCAACGCCCTGTGATTGCATAGAATTAGTATTCTGCGAAACTATGTAGCGTCATTCAGTAGAAAATCTTCTAACGTAATGCCGGTAATTCTTTCAGTCTCAAATCTATTTTTACCAATCACCAACAATTGCTCCTTCTTAAAGCTTTTCAAAAACCAAAGAAATTCAGTTGGGTTAGTTTGGCCATTTTTTACTTCTATATATAAAGACTGCTCTGGAATAAGAAAATCAACTTCATGCTCTTGTGATTGCCAAAAATTCAGCTGTGTAGGTAAATCACTACTTGAAATACATATCCTCCTTGATATCTCCTGTGCGACAACCCATTCAAACACAGGACCAAGATCTTTGTTCATTTTTTTTAATTCAAGAATTGTGCGGGGTTTCTGAGGATGCCAACACAGCGCTGCCAACATATTGATAAAGTGATATTTGCAAGGCTTCCGAAATAATGAAATTTGCTTTTGAGGATCGTAGGGAAAGGAGGGGATAATTGTAATCAGATCGGATAATAATTCGATGTACCCTTGAGCAATGGTATTATTTGATAAACCACTTTCACGCGCTAATTTTGCTTGTCCAATCGGTGTTCCTGCCATACGATATAAGTTCTGCAACACCGCCAACAAATGTGCACGTGAACGGCCACTTGCTGCAAATTCACCGAACACCCAGTCACTAACAATAGCATTGACATATTCAGGAATTCGGCCTGATTCAGCAAGCGCATTAGCACCAATAGGAGAACCTCCAGATAAAATATAGGCGAACAAGGTATCTTCTTTAAAGGTATTTTCGCATTTACGCTTGAATTCTTTATAGGAAATAGGCGTGAATATAAAATTGGTTCTAGCTAATTTCCCTTTTCTGCCTGGGAGTCTTTCAATGCCTCTTCTTAAGTCAGCGGCTTTTGACCCCGTTGTAATCACCAAAATTTGTCTTAATACTCCAGCGTCTGCTAATCGTTTTATGGCTTTTTCCCATTCATCAATAGCAGTAATTTCATCAATAAATAACCGTTTGACTTCAGCTTGAGGGGGAAAAAGCTGGATTAATATATTTATTTCTTCAAGTAATGTTTTTGAATCTTTTATTTCATCGCCATTTAAGTAAAGGGCAGTTCCTTTACCAAAAATTGTTATGCTTTTGGCAATTTGTTGTTCAAGCCAAGTACTTTTTCCATATTGCCTGGGACCGCGGATTAATATAATTCCTGGTTCTGTTGGCAGTTCATCAAGACCAAAGTGCTGTTCAAAGACAAAGGGGAGGGTATTAAGCTGCTCTAGATGCGGGAGCACACCGCGCACTTCAAGGTGTCCCGCTATAAGTGATTGATTTATATGATTATTATCCATTTCTCTTTGTCTGGTTTGCTAACGTTTAGATCGTTAGTATAGCTAACGTTCTAAACGTTAGCAAGATAAATTCACCGACTCGCTAATCTTGAAAGCCGTTCTTCTAAACCTATCCAAATCTACTCAAGAGCAGATTCAGCGTTAGA
>CAZHSJ010000309.1:0-2349 GCA_964535225.1 Uncultured Candidatus Berkiella sp.
TAAAACTGGACCACTACATAATCCTGCTGATAGAGATCATTGTTTGCAATATATGACGGCTGTAGGTTTGGTTTTTGGTAATCTGGTAGCTGAAGACTATGAGGATGGTGTTGCGGCTGATCCTAGAATCGATCAAATACGCGAAAAAATGCAGATTCAAGAAGATGCGCGTTATAGTCGTGAATATCACGAACAAGATAAGAGATCCATTGCAAATGCAATTCAAGTTTTCTTTAAAGATGGTAGTTCGACTGAAAAAGTTGAAGTTGAATATCCTATTGGTCATCGTCGTCGTCGCGAAGAAGGAATTCCAGTTTTGGTAGAGAAATTTAAACGTAATTTAGCAACACGTTTCCCTGCAAAACAATGTGAGAAGATACTTTCTGTCTTCTCGGATCAAAGTAAATTAGAAAATGTGGCAGTCAATGATTTTATGGACTTAATGGTCATTTAAAGCTTTTATTTTCTATAAAATGAATGATGTAAACCCATTCTTACTTTGCAGTAGGTTTGGGTTTAGTTTAATTTATAGAAATGTTTAATCAAAATCGTCGCCCGTTAAGAAGTGTATAAGCACTTGATATTATAGGTAGAAAAGCTGTAATAAAAGGGATAGAATTTGCAAGTTTTTAGTATGTTTTAGTTGAAAAGCTTGCAAATTAAAAAAGGACTCCCTGTTATGCGCCCCTCCGTTCCTGAAAAAATTCCCACATCCGATTTATTTCGCCATCGTTTAGACCAAATGATTAATTTACGTCATGAGCTCGTGAAGTTGTCTGACGTGATTGACTGGGTTCACTTGGAAAACCAAGTGGGTGTGTGTTATGCGAGTTCAGGTCGCCCCGGTGTTCGGGTAAGGTTGATGGTGGGCTTACACTTATTAAAGTACATGTATGATTTATCGGATGAAGGGGTGTGTGAGCGCTGGGAATATGATCCGTACTTTCAATATTTTTGCGGTGAAGTTTACTTTCAACATGAATTGAAAATGGAACGTTCGTCGATGAGTCATTGGCGTAAACGGGTGGGAGAAAACTTTTGTGAAAGCTTATTGGGTGAAAGTTTGAAAGTGGCTCTAGAAAGTGGCGTTTTGAAGGCAAAAGATTTAAAACGGGTTGTGGTAGACACAACAGTCCAAGAAAAAGCCGTGACGCATCCCAGTGATGGGAAGTTATATTATAAGGCGCTGTTAGGTTTGAAGCGTTTATCGGATCAGTTAGGTTTACGATTAAGACAACATTATGTGCGTATTGGTAAAAAACATCTTTTCAAAATAGGGCGTTATATCCATGCTAAGCAAATGAATCGTATGAAGCGAGAAACGCGTAAATTACGGGTGTATGTGGGGCGTGTATTACGTGACATTGAGCGCAAACGTGATTTTGAAAGTTTGAATGATGCGCAGAAGCAAGTCTATGCAAGAGCTCATAAGATTTACTGCCAGGAGAAGACGGATCAGAACAAGCTGTATTCTTGGCATGCCCCTGAGGTTGAATGTATTGGGAAAGGAAAGTTAGCCAAGCCGTATGAATTTGGCTGTAAGGTCTCTTTGATGACGACTGTGAACAGATCAAAAGCGGGGCAGTTTGTATTACAAGCCAAAGCACTGCCGGGTAAACCTTATGATGGCCATACCTTGAAAGGTTTAATCGAAGATTACAAAAAACGTTCAAACATTCCTTTAGAGCGGGTCTATGTCGACAAAGGCTATCGAGGTCACAAATGCGGTGGTTATGATTATCAAGTCTACCTTTCAGGCAGTCGACGTGGTGTGACGGCTTCCATTAAACGAGAAATGAAGCGGCGTAATGTCATTGAACCTGTGATTGGCCATGTTAAGCACGAACATCGTATGAAACGAAATCATTTATTAGGCACTCTGGGTGATAAAATCAATGCGCTCTTGGCAGCGGTAGGTTATAACTTCAGAAAATTGCTCTTATGGTTCAGGCAATTATTTTTCGCTTTTTTAAATACCCTATTCCAACCCCTCTTTTCTCTCAAAATAAATCAACTCACTTAAAATTGGGCTTTTTAACGGGCGACTGCTTACCGCATTCATTGCAGAAGAAATTATCTTCAATATGAATCCCATCTAAAAGTATATTGGGATAACATGATGAGTAGATGCGAAATACAAGATGAAGTTAAAAAACTAACTTCTCTTCATTGAATCAAAGAATTCATCATTGGTTTTCGTGGATTTAAGTTTATCCAACAAGAACTCAATGGCAGCAATTTCATCCATAGAGTGAAGTAGCTTACGCAGAATCCATATTTTCTTGAGCTCATCTTTTGTAGTGAGGACTTCTTCGCGACGTGTACCGGAACGATTAATCTTAATGGCAG
>CAZHSJ010000310.1:0-2272 GCA_964535225.1 Uncultured Candidatus Berkiella sp.
CCAGTCAGATAATGGGGAAAGCTTAACTTCACTGACGATGCACCCCATTTCTTCAAACTTTTTAGTAGCGTCTTCAATTGCTTCAACGGTTGCAGTATTTGCTTTTACATCGGAGGTATAAAAATGTCGTAATAAACCAATTTTTAACCCTTTAATATTAGTATTTAGCTTGCCAGAATAATCTGGAATAGGGTGCTTTGCACTTGAAGTATCGGTTGCATCGAAACCGGCCATACTTTGTAGTAATAAAGCACAATCTTCTGTTGTCCATGCGACAGGTCCTGCGTGATCGAGAGAAAAAGAGAGGGGTAAAATGCCAGTACGGCTAACAAGACCATAAGTTGGTTTTATACCTGCTGCGCCACAAAGCGCTGCTGGTCCCCGAAGTGATCCTCCAGCATCAGTTGCCGTGCCTCCTAAGACAAATCCAGCGGCTACAGCAACGCCTGTTCCACTAGAGGAACCCCCTGCAAATCGTGTTGTATCCCATGGGTTACGCGCCAGTGGCCAGGGCAAATCATTACTTGGCCCACCTAAGGAGAATTCATGCAAAGCTAATTTTCCAATAACAATCGCACCAGCTTGCTTTAATCGTGTCACAACATGCGCATCTTTGTTTGGAACATGATTTTTCATCAGTTTCGAATGACAAGTTGTTGGGATCGCTGCTGTTTCAAATACATCCTTTAACCCAATTGGTATGCCATGTAAGGGGCCTTTGTAAATACCTGACGCGATCTCTTTTTCTGCGAGTTTAGCTGCTATGAGAGCCTCGTCAGCTAAAAGGGTGATAAAACTATGAAGCTTCCCATCCAAACGCTCAATACGTTTAATTCGGCTTTCAACAAGCTCAACAGGTGACAATTCTTTGCTTTTGATCAATTTTGCGGCATCTGAAATGCTAAGATAATCTGGGATCATGATGAGCTATCTCTAAAAGTCGGCTTAAATGCAGGTTCTGTTGAAAATGAGCGCTGCTTTCTAACAGATTTTTTTATTATTTCAACAAATGGCAATATGTTAACAATGTCTCGTATTTCCGCGTCAGGCACAGCTAAACCTAGGTTTTTAAAGAATGCTTCTAGCTCTTTTTCGGTCACTTTTATACTCCAAAGTCTACCCTCAGCCAACGGCTCCTTATGCATGAGGGGTGATGGGTCATAATATCAAAATACGCGATATGCACCAGGCGTATTATTCTGAGCCTAGACGTTAAATTCTTTCTACCACGGAGGTACCCGCCCAGTCTAACATAATTGCTATAGCCATAAATTGAAGAAAGGTTAGTTTTATAGCTGGTTTATCGTATAGCTTATTAAATAGGTCGTTTAAATCAACGTCTCTGTGTGCGAATGGTCACGGCAAAGGACATCCACCCTAATTTATTCACATTAACCTCTAAGCTATACGGTGGATGCCCCCTAAGATTGTTATATTATGTGTATAAAATAAGAGTTGAAAGCACATAAATATATCATATAATATAATTATGGTTAAAAAAGCTAATCTAAGTAAAACTGTTGGTCCTACTAGTGCAAGAGTGCTAAAAGAGCTATTTGCCAAGGGAAAGGTAATTTTTACGCTTGATGATGCTTGTGCAATATATGGAAGGGGAAGACAAGAGACCAGTCATTTTTTACGTGATCTTGTAAATCGCGGTGTTTTAGCTCGAATAAAATCTGGCGTTTTTTTGATTTTACAGATGGGTCAAGAAAGTGCTCAATTAGACAATTGGCCCATCATTGCTCGTGCTTTAGCTGGAAAAAGCGATTATTTTATTTCACATTATAGTGCGATGCGCCTACATGGAATGACGACGCATCCTTTAATGAATGTAATCATTACAATGTCAAAAAGAAATGCATCAAAAAAAGTTCACCATCTTCTTTATCAATTTATCTATTCCAAGCCAAGTCATTTTTGGGGCATGACTCAAGTTTGGGTAACAAAACAAGAGAAAGTGAGTGTCAGTGACATTGAGCGTACGATATTAGATGGATTGGATAGACCCGATTTGTGTGGTGGTATTAAAGAAATAGCAAGGGGGATTTGGAATAAGCAAAATCAAATAGATTGGAACAAGATGGTTGAGTATGCAAGCAAATATCATTCTAAAGCTGCCGTAAAACGATTAGGATATATTTTAGAGAATCTTAAATTAGGGCTAGAGAGTCTTTCCTTGTTGGAAAAAATTATTTTTTCTAAAAAAGATTATATTTTGCTTGATCCTAATGGTTCAAAATCTGGTACATATCTAAGCCGCTGGAGAATA
>CAZHSJ010000311.1:0-2244 GCA_964535225.1 Uncultured Candidatus Berkiella sp.
AAATGGCGCTGATCAACGGCATCAGGCGGGGGATCGCGGCGAACAATATTGGAAGAATGACAGCGTGGACACGTAACGCCTTGGGGCCATCTTAACATCTTCAGGGTTTTAAAAATTTCTCCTTCCCCTAAAAGATCACGAATAGCCGCAATTCGGGAATCCACTTGGGTTCCACGGGGCAGGGCACGTAAACGCTTTAATGCCTTTATGTTATCGTCATCATGTGAGTCTTTTACCACAGTATCCTCAACTTTAAGCGTGATATCCCCAACGTCGGCCTTGTTAAGCACTGCCTTAGTAATAGCATGTTTTTCTTCATTACGGGAAGCAAAAGTAGGATCTTTGCGGGGCACTTTAACCGGATTTTCGTATGCTTTATCTGGTAAGTTGTCCAATTTATTTAAAAGAGTAGGATGGCTAAACGGTGTACCTACGCCTTCTTGAGGGGAGGCTAAAGGGGAAGTGATAAAGCTTGATATCTTTTTGAGCAGATCTGACAAAAGCGTAACTCCTTAACACTAAAATCCTTGTGCCCTTGGGGAATGCATTAAACCTGATCTCGCGGTTTTGGTCAACTACTTGAAATTTTGAAGGTTTTTAGGGGAAGCGCTTACTTCAATTTTTGGTCAGTGTTTGGTTGGGTATTGATACTGCATTGGGTTTCCACTTGTGTGGTTAAGGTATTAAAGGTGTCGGGTGCATTTTTACGTGCTTCTTCTAACATACGGCGGTATTCAGGCGCTTTATCAGAGAAAAAGATCCCTTTAATGCTGTCTCTAGAGATTAATGTTTCGCGTAGTCTACTAACCACTTCTTCGGGAGGTTGATTTAAAAACTCTTGTAATAAGGCGAGATCAGGGGTTTTGTTTGCAGTTTTAGCCATGTTCTTCTCCTCACCTGAAAGGGGATCTAAGTTGTTGCGCCAGGCTGAGCTGGCAAGCTAACCCCAATCATTTTTAGCTCTTGCGAAAACACTTCTTCGGTCAGTTCATCTAAATGATATTTCTCAATAATCGGCATAAGTTCAATAACAAACTCATTAAAGCGTATTATATCATGTAGTTGCTTAATTCTCTCACTAACTTTTTCAACACATTCCTCTGTCCAAGCCTTACCAAAAGGCGAGGGTACGCCTAATTTGCTTAAAGTTTCAGCGATGTTTAGCGAGGAGAGTTTTCGTGCCCGGTACTCGATAAATTGTTTTTCAAGGTTAAGGGCAGACTCATTTAATTTAATGCGCTCTAACACTTTTTGAAGCTGGGATAGCACCCATAATCCGCCTTCGGGTGCAGTGTAACCATCTTCATTCAAGGCGCTGACCATTTTTCGTTGCGAATAGCCTTTTAGGCGGTAGTTGTTAATTACGGGCTGCAACATTAAGGCAAATACAATAGCATTATCGATTTTGGGTCTATTCACTTTGCTAATAACATCAGAAGCATGGGGATTGCCAGATTTTGCTGTTGTGCGACTTAAACCCGCTTTAATTAATTGTCCATGTAATTCGCGTTGCTTTTTCGCATGCTCTATTAGAGCAATGAAATTATCATTTTTAATAAAAGGTTGATCGCAACAATAAAACTCACCACAAAATTCCTCACAAGAGAGTTCATGTTTATTACGTTTTTCACCCATCAAGCGCAAAATTTGTTTCGTAAAAGCTTCATTGTTGGTTAAGTTTCGAATTTCACCAATAATAAGAAAAGCCCTATTCTCAATACAAAATGTTACGGCTTCTTCTAAAGAAGGCCAACGATGACGGTGACGATTATCCTGTGTTACTTCAGTAAAGGTTTTAATCAGATGACCGCCGTTTTGAGAAAGGAAGTCGTGAATGCGTTTTTCTTGTATAGCCAAGGCTTGATTTGAAAATATAACGCCGGAGCTGCCCAGGCGAGAAGGACTGATGGTATAGGCTACAAAATTTATTTCATTAGTCACGAACAACCTCGGGATCTAAAAATAATAAGCACCGAAAACGTGTAATCGCATCGATTAAAGTTAGGTGTCCTATAGACCTAGTATAGAAATATATTTGCTCTATATCCACCCGTGTATACTCTTCGCATTTTGATATTAGGCTTTGTTGCCTGCACTCACTCACCCCAGTCATGGACCAAAGCGTCCACTCCTGGGGCTTCGCTCGCTTGGCGCCTCGCCTAATATCAAACTGCTGTGAGTATTCACTGTTCGCATTTTGATATTAGGCTTTGTTGCCTGCACTCACTCACCCCAGTCATGGAC
>CAZHSJ010000312.1:0-2242 GCA_964535225.1 Uncultured Candidatus Berkiella sp.
GAACCAGCGAATAAAGTAGGGATCTTAGCAAAAGATGTGATTGTCTCGGTGGATGATAAGCCTATTCATCAATGGAAAGAGTTTACCGATATCACCACAAGGAGCATTAACAAATCTTTGAAAGTAACGGTGCTCCGTCAGGGCGAAACTATCGACTTTATGGTTACCCCACGCGCCAAAGAAATGACCAATGGTGAAGTGACGGGATTTGTTGGCTTGGTCGTAAAAACTGAAAAGTTGCCCGATACCTTATTGCGTAAAGAGCGGCTTAATCCGTATAAAGCCTTTATTGCTGCGTTACAAAAAACCAAGGATTTTATTGTGATCAGTTTCTCTATTATCGGGAAAATGATCATCGGTGATATTGGTTTACATACGCTAAGTGGCCCGATCACGATTGCACAGGGGGCAGGGGCTACTTTAGTGGTTGGTTTTCAATATTATTTAAGTTTTCTAGCCTTGATAAGTATTAGCTTGGGTGTGTTAAATTTATTACCTATTCCCATCTTGGATGGGGGTCATTTACTGTTTTATTGTATTGAAATTATCATCCGCAGGCCGGTACCTGATCGATTTCAGGTGATAGGGTACAAAATAGGGCTGATGCTGCTGATATTTTTGATGGTTATCGCTTTTTATAATGATTTACTGCGATTGATGTAGTTTATTCATACCGCAATCCATCGCTTTTTACCCTACATTTGTCATATTTTGTCATTTTTAAACGTGTATTTGTTATCAATCTTTGCTTGACTGGGTTATAATGGCCTTGCTAAGTGACGTTATTTCCTACAAGTCAGTTTTAGATTTAGGTCCATTCGTCTTTTTAGCATCGTCTTAACTTTATGTTTTTTTTGGAAATTTCTATGCAAAACAAAATTTATGTTGGCAATCTAAGCTACTCACTAGATGAAGCCGCTTTACGTCAGTCTTTTGTTGAATTTGGTGAAATCACTGATGTGGCTTTCCCCAAGGATCGTGTGACTGGTCGTCCTCGTGGCTTTGCGTTCATCACTTTCTCAGATTCTAAAAGCGCGGAAGCAGCTTTGAAGTTAGATGGGCAAGAAATCGGTGGCCGCAAGGTAGTGGTTAAATTTGCGCTTGAGCGCAAAGACACTGGTAGTAGCAGTGGAGCGGGCGGTGGCCGTAGGGGCGAATCACGCTGGTAGTCACTTAGTAGCGTAATTTTCTCTATTCCGTCTGATAAAAGGCTCTGGCAACAGGGCCTTTTTAACGTCTAAAACATACCCTCCAAAGTTTAAAAGTTAGCATAATTTCAAACAATCGCTTAATCTCAAGGTTTAATTGTTTAACCACACCTATAGAGACTTCTATTTATTTCGTGCTGTGTTAGTATGGCGGCACATAGCTATATGCGAAAAAAACAAGCGTCTATAAAAATAAGTACTATAAATAAGTAAAATAGTAAAAATGAAAAATCGTTGGTTGGTTGGAATAGCTGGTTTGCTCTCACAGTGTGCCATTTCTGCGCATGCGCTTGAATCATTCATTATTAAAGACATTCGTGTAGAGGGGCTGCAAAGGATTACCGAAGGCACGGTATTGAATTATTTGCCGGTACATGTTGGCGATGAAGTTCAAAATACCAAATCTACAGAAATACTCAGATCCCTCTTTGAAACTGGATTCTTTCAGGATATCGCGCTTGAGCGTGATGGCAACACCTTGGTTATTAAGGTGACTGAGAGGCCGACTATTGGTAAAATTGAAGTATCCGGCAACAAAGATATTTCCAAAGATAATTTGCTCGATACCCTGAAGTCTGCAGGGTTAGCAGAAGGTCATGTTTTTGATCGTTCCATTTTAGAACAGGTTCGTAATGAGCTAGAACGCTTGTACTTTAGTCATGGTAAATATGGCGTTAAAGTAGAAACCACCGTTGAACCTCAAAAACATAATCGCGTTAATGTCAGCATCAGCGTCGATGAAGGGCAAGCAGCACGCATTAAATCAATTAATATTGTGGGTAACCGAAAGTTTACCAGCGATCAATTGCTTAAATCCTTTACACTTGCACCGTCGCATTCGCTGAGTTGGATTACTCGTTCAGATCAATACGATAAGCAAAAATTAGCTGCAGACTTAGAATCACTGCGAACTTACTACCTTGATAGGGGTTATCTCAATTTTCGTATTATTTCAACGCAGGTTTCTATTACGCCCGATAAGCAGGATATTTTTATCACCATTAACGTAGAAGAAGGTGAACAATTTACCCTGG
>CAZHSJ010000313.1:0-2237 GCA_964535225.1 Uncultured Candidatus Berkiella sp.
AAGTTAAAATAATTTTGTTAAATTCAAATACCTCAGAGGTAAATGGCCATAATATTATTGGAGTAAAAAATAGAAAAGCTGAAAATAAATAAAAAATAAATTTTCGTAAACTTTGCATTCTGTCTATTTTAGATGATTTGGCAAAAAATGAAACCCTGCAAGATGCTTGCGACCCCTTTGCATCTTAACGCTAAATCGGTATACTGCGTTGCGACTATTTGATATATGAAATTTAATTTTGCTAATCCAATTAATCAGCTTTTGGGAATGTTTTCTCATGATGTTGGCATTGATTTGGGAACTGCAAACACATTGGTTTATGTTAAAGGTAAAGGAATAGTTATCCGTGAGCCCTCAGCTGTTGCAAGGCATAAAAAATCCAAAGAAATATTAGCAATTGGTTTGTCGGCTAAAAAAATGTATGGGCGTGCTCCTTCAACAATTGAAGCCATAAGGCCACTTAGAGATGGTGTTATCGCTGACTTTGACGCAACAGCCGCAATGCTTAAGCATTACATTAAAAAAGTACATGAGTCAGGTACTGTAATGCCAAAAATACCGAGGCCTAAAGTTATTATCGGAATCCCATCGGGAGTTACCGAGGTTGAGCGACGTGCCGTTGCTGACGCAACAATAGATGCAGGGGCGCGAGAAGCGCATTTAATAGAAGAGCCAATGGCTGCAGCGATTGGTGCGGGTTTGCCAGTAGAAGGTGCCGAAGGGGTTTTTATAGTAGACATTGGTGGTGGAACAAGTGAGATTGCAGTTATTTCTTTGGGTGGAATAGTTTTGGGTAGGAGTGTAAGAGTGGCGGGAGATGAAATGGATGAGGCAATTATTAGTTATGTACGTCTTAAGTATTCACTTTTATTGGGACAGCCCACTGCCGAAGCCGTAAAAATTGGTATTGGTTCAGTTACACCATCAAAAGATAAATTCACTGTTGTTAGGGGGCGCGACTTAGAAACCGGACTCCCGAAATCTATTAAATTGACCTCAAGTGAAATACAAGAAGCGTTGATGCCTATTATTCAAGAAATAGTAGTTAATATAGTTGATACATTAGAAGAAACCCCACCCGAATTAACTAGCGATATTATGGAGCGTGGGATCACACTTGCGGGTGGTGGCTCGTTAATTGGTGGAATCGATAAAATAATTTCAGAAGCTACAAAAATGCCTGTTTGGATTGCAGAAGACCCGTTAACTTGTGTTGTTCGGGGTTGTGGAATATGTTTAGAAGACAACGGTTTACTTAAAAAAATTAGAGTTTCTAAAGGCTTCTAGTGTATAATCCCGCACATGTCAGAAAGATTCCGTCCTAGCCAAGAAAACGTGCCTAGCCGTGCTATCTGGGTACCTATGCGCGAAAAAGAATTGGGTTACCAGGAAAAAGCTCTTTACGCAGGGGTAAAGTGGAACCCAAATACAATTTACAATGCTAAAAACTTAGCAATTGATGTTGTTGGAGTAAATGACATTTTACTTGCAATGAAAATGCGAAAAGATATTGAGATCGTTCCGCTAAATCATCGTGATGAACTGGAAGTGCAGATTGGCAAAGTTAACAAACAAGGTGAAACTACACTTGCTGGTAGTGCTTCTAAAAATAAACAACAACCACAAAGCGATATTCTTTGGGACCAAGAAATGGCAGGCACTAAGGTGTTTCTAAATTTTAAAGATATGTACGACCAGGCCGTAAAAACAAAAGGCAAGTTAGATGTTAATTCTCAATACGCTAAAAATGTTGATGAAACTTTTAAAAAGATTTTACCTTGGGTTTTGGCATATAACTTTATAGATATGAAGGGATTGGATGGCCCAGAAAAATCTGCGCTATTAGTTGATACAGGTAAGGTGATAATTAATACAGTAACCACAGGTGTTGGTATTTTGACTATTTCTACTTTGGGGCTAATGGATAAACAACATGATGTAATGGCTGTTTTAAATAGTGCAGGAGGATTGATTATTACCTCGGTTCTTACAAATCAAATGTATTCACTTATGTCGCTTAGCAAAAGGCCATGGAACGAAAATGGTGAGGAGAATTCTTATAATTACAAAAGGTATCTTCTTGATTTTAGTTCCAAAAATTTATTTTTGTCCTACTTAACTAAAATTTCATTACCTCATTATTATTTTGAAAACTTGTTTTTGCCATATGGGCAAATAAAAGGATGGAAAAATCCATTATTTAAAGCTATTTAAATACTGGTAACATTGATCATGGA
>CAZHSJ010000314.1:0-2234 GCA_964535225.1 Uncultured Candidatus Berkiella sp.
CAGATTGTACCTGTTCCGCCTCGGTCAGCGCTTTTACGGCATTGGCCAGTTCAAACCAGGTGGTTTCAAGTTCCTTGTAAAACTCGGCACCCTTTGGAGTGAGTGAAAAGTATTTACGTGGTGGTCCGCTGGTACTTTCTTCCCAGCGATATGATAACAGTTCGGCGTTTTTAAGCCTGGTCAGCAGGGGGTATAATGTTCCTTCCAGTATGTTCAGGTTGGCCGCCTTCATCTTATCAATGATATCGGAAGGGTAGGCCTCGCCCTGTTTAATGACCGAGAGGATGCAGAACTCCAAGACCCCTTTACGCATCTGGCTGGCTGTGTTCTCTATGTTCATGGCTTCGTTTTTTACCTCACCCCTATCCCCTCTCCAAAGGCGAGGGGGGTAGTGAGATCTCGTTTAATAATTTTTTCATGGCTATACCACCTCACCCCCCAACCCCCTCTCCATCCTTCGACTTCGCTCAGGAGAGAGGGGGAGGAAAAGATCGGTTGTATTTGACCTCATCCCCGTGGGCCAGTAAGCAGATCGTTTTTTCATGGCTTTTAACCTGCGGCCTGGCTTAACGGGGGTGGGTCGTTTAGGCTATACTTTTTAAGAACTCTGTGATTGGATATCTACCGGTTTATTCCTTTCACAACACAAATATAGGGTATAATTTGGTACTATGCAACACATAATACCATTTATTTTTTAGTAGCTGGCAGTGAAAATTAGCTGATTTTTACACAAATCCTTGCTGGCATTGGGTTTGGGCAGATTAAAAAATTTTCAGGAGAATCTGGGGATTTGATGAGTGGTTATATAGTGGTGATGAGTGGCGCCCCTCAGCTCCGCTCGGGATAAAAATAGGACTGTTTTTACTCGGGAACTGGGCTTGGGGTAGATGTATTTCTAGAAATGGGGCACCTGCTTTCAAAATAACCATATGGTAGTATATTTATAAACAAACCAATCTTGGTTGGTTTACCAATCTCCTCCCTGAGCTTATTATCTCCTGATCACTGGAAAAATTGGAGCTGTTTTAATCTGTATTTATGTTTTATTGGACAATATGAAAGATTTAATTCAACAAGAATGATTGTGGGCAAAATACGAATAACAGTAATGCAGGTGATAGCATGAATTGAATTGTTAGCAACAACTATATGACTACAGATCCTAATTTAGAATTCTTAGCAACAAAATCAAAAGAGCTTGTCGAGAAGCAAGTTGCTTCTTATAGACAACAACATACGACAGCAAGTTCAATTATAGCCATTGTTGCATTATTTATTCCTTTATTTTTAAGTGGCTTAGAAGAATCATACGACTTGATTAAATATATTGCTATTCTTCCGGTTGTTTTATTTGTATTTGCAATCTGTATTTTACTCTTTCATGTTTTTAGATCTCAGCCACTTTTTCAATCTTTAAAGTTTAATGAAATCTACCCAAATGCCTTGGTTCGTGGCGACACGAACCAAAATCAGGGGAATGCTTCACTTAGTTCGCAATGATGTTCCCGCCAAAACCTGAAACGCCCTGTTAATCTTTTTATAACTTTAGCTTATATAGTAACCCCGGTATGCCGCTTGTCCGTTTATATACCAGGGAGGATATTTTATGAAATACATTTTTTACTTTTTATTATTATTTCTTATCAGCTGCAGCAGCAGCAAAAAGAACTGGCTGGACCGCAGCGATACCGACAATGCGTTATTTGACGCCGTAAAGGCATTGAAGAAAAAAAGCAGCGATACCGCCGCAGCCAATGCATTACCCATTTTATATAATGCAGCACAGCAAAGGCATATCCGCAAGATCGGCAGCTATGGCGAATCTAAAGAACTCAGCCGCTGGGACAAACTCATTGATGAATATACCATACTGCAGAACATGCACGACGCCATCATTGACGTGGATGCAGCGCATGCTGCCGTGTCGCCGGTGAACTACGGACAAACCATGTACGACCTTAAGCAAAGGGCGGCAGAAGAATATTACAATGCAGCCACAGACTTGCTGGCCGGCTCCGGCCGTGACAATGCCAAGAAGGCCTATACTGCTTTTAAGAAGGCTGACAAGTTTGTGCCGGAGTATAAAGACGCCAAAAGCAAAATGGATGAGGCTTATCAAAATGCCATTGTGAATGTGCAGGTGAATCCCGTGCAGGACAATTCTTTTTTCTTCAATACCGGCTGGGGCAATTATGGTTATAATTACAGCAACGAATATTTTCAGCAAACCC
>CAZHSJ010000315.1:0-2214 GCA_964535225.1 Uncultured Candidatus Berkiella sp.
TTTTAATACAATGAACATATCGGCTTCTAAATCTGTGTTGCTGGTGTTGGTCTCCCGGCCACCCATTATTCTATCCAGTATTTGCCGATTGCTGAGTTGAGGAGCTATTCTGAACGGGGAATGATCCATTATCGCCCGATCAAACACCGAAGTATTGATGGTATCAATAAAGATATCCAATATTTGATGCAGGCGGGCCAATTGATCAGGCTTGAAGTGCGTTGCATTAACCAGATTAAGTATCATGGAAAAATATTAAAAAAGTGGAAACTGAAAAGCCGCGGAGCCGAAATAATGCCAGCGTTTTGGATAAATGCCAGAGTTGAATTCCGGCGTCCTGATTACTTGCCGTAGCATAATTGCCCAACGTTTTAATTTGTTTTTCTTTGTATAAGCACTGCCCAGCATCAGCCCCCATTCAAAATCTGAACCGGCAACGTAGGCCCATCCTGCGTCAATTGTATAGTCGCTATGCACGAATCCCTGACCCACCAAGCTGGCATTGCGAAACATGAGTGTAGGGGTAACTTTTCCGTACAAAAAGCATTCAAAATTATTCTGCTTATTTTTTGGTGCATACATAAGGTTTTCGTATTGCGCACTGGATGTGGCACCGAAAGCCCAATGCCACTTAGCCTGGTTCTTAGGAAGAATTTTTCCTGCTCTGAAAAAAGCACTTGTGAATATCCTATCGTAATATCCTACGGATGCACCACCGGACCAGGCCAGATCGAACCAGCGAGCATTTTTTGTCAATGACTGAAACCGTTCATACTCTAACAGCAGGGCAGGGGCCCCACCATCCGAGATTTGGTGTTTCCAGCCTTTTGGATCTGTCGGCCGACCTTTTATGACATACTTATGTAAAAAGCTTTGAACGGCATAACCAATATTTGTACCATAGAGGCCATAGTTTATTTTAAAGCTGTGATAGGCATCCTGTTTACCCGTACCTGCTTTATTGTTTTTAAACACTGAGACGGTTGACAAATATAACAAGAATGCAAATGGCCGATCCCCAATTACCGGATCTTCTTCATCGATGATGCGGGGTGTGAATGCTGTACCCCCGAGGGTGATTGAGGAAGCGGTATGTTCAAAAGTTTTTAACCAGGAATATATCTTTTTTTGCGGATAGAATAAGAAAAACTTCTGTTGCAATCTAGGATTAGAATATACAAAAGCTGTACCCTGGGTGTAGTTACGATCTTCATTTTTCGAGTACGGCGTTACATATAAGAAATCCTGATCCATTTGAAAGGTGAAGGTTCCTTTTTCATATACACCAACATCTTCAACTGACAGTGGCGCCAACTCTTGAGCATTTGTACCCAGTATAATTACCAAGCTGAACAATAAAGCGAATTGAAACTTTTTCATTTTGTAAGTTTATATTGTTATTATAAAAATTTAAAAAAAGCAAATAGATTGGCTATGTTCAAGTGTATTTTCAACACGCTCAACTATTGTTTAAACCTTTTTAAAAAAGATTTAAGAAAGGCAGTGGGGATTGAGAATGGTTGTTATTGGAATGTCCCTTGCAAGAAACCTTATTGCATAGAAGGGTTCATACTTTTTTTTAGTCAATTGAGTTCGTAACAATGGTCAACTTCATTACTTAGAAAGGAAGATGCTTAACACAGTGCCGACTAATCGTTAACGTTTAAACAAAATTAATTATTCCATGCAGTATTAAGTCAAGCATGTGTTAGAAGCTATTTATATTTTATAATTTCAAAGAAAAAAAACATTGATATATCCATTAAATATTTATAAGCTTTTGTACCAATTTTAAGAATTACAAATCCATCTGTTGTAGCATTTTTAAAAGCTTTAATAAATGTTGAATCGCATTCAGTAGACAAGCTATTCTTTACTTCAATGGCCACAATTGTTTCATTTTTGTCGATAGCGACTAATAGGGAAACTATGCTATTAAGAACATTTTTATTGCTGTTGCAGGATATTTAAAGCTTCAGCAAAAACTAATAAGGAATTCCTTTCCCTTTTTACTTATAACAGATCAGGCTTTTCAATTAAGATATCAACTTTGCCTTCTATTTTACTTTCAATAGAAAACTTCGTTTGTAGAACAGATGTTTTTGTTATTTGGCATTACAAGAATTGAGTACTCAAGCATAAAAATAAATTAGACAAATACAATTTTGACTCATTGGTCTTTTATACAAAGTAGGTTTTTAATAATAGCCATCG
>CAZHSJ010000316.1:0-2206 GCA_964535225.1 Uncultured Candidatus Berkiella sp.
GGGTGAGCACCACAACAGGGGATGCGGAAGGTGAGATAGTTGCACAAAAAGCCATACCGGCCTTAACAACTACGCTGCTTGATAATATTTTAGCGACTTTTCATGGTGAACAAACACAAATTCCGCCGATGTATTCTGCGATTAAGCATCAAGGTCAACCGCTGTATAAACTGGCGCGCCAAGGCAAAGAAATACCCCGCAAAGCACGAACGATTACTGTTTCAAGGCTTGAACTTGATGAAGTTAAGCAAACAGAGGAACAAGCTTTTTTGACGTTGACGGTGGAATGTACCACAGGCACTTATATTCGGACCTTAGCGGAAGATATTGGGGCTTATATAGGTTGTGGCGCCCATGTGGTGGCGTTAAGAAGAGTGTGGGTTTGGCCGTTTACAGGGTATTCCATGCAATCTTTAGAAGCGCTAAGCGCGCAGGATGAAACAATCAGAGGGCAATCCCTTATTTCCCTTGAAGAAATTTTACCGCAATTATTGCCATCCATTACTTTGGCTTCTAAAGAAGCAGAAAGCTTATCAAAAGGCCTGAAAATACACACCGAAGTGACGCAACCATCAGGCTGGATAGCGCTCATGACAAACCAGGGCTCCTTATTAGGGGTAGGTGAGGTTGTGGCGCCAAATACCATTGCGCCAAGACGATTGTGTTCTTCGGTGTAAACCTGACGATTATCCTAAAGCGGTTTTTAACCTTGCCTTTGATATCCTTTAGTAGATTGGGGGGGCGGGGCATCCATTGACAATGGATGGTTTTGGTCTTATCCTTTCATTATGAATGGAGGGTTTGATGGCAATATCACCAGATTTACTCAAACGCATCATCCTAGATCAACGTGAAGATCAACGTTGGCCAAAGATGTATATACAAAGAACGGTACAAAAAGATTTGGGTAGGTTTAGCCAGAATGCAGAAATAATCGTTCTTTCTGGGATCAGGCGATGCGGCAAATCGGTATTACTGGAGCATGTTAGAAGAACACATGGAACTGGGAATGATTACTATTTTAATTTTGAAGACGAAAGATTGGTTAATTTCACAGCGGAAGATTTTGAGGTTTTAGAACAAACGCTTATTTCGCTTTATGGCGTACAGAACAATTTTTATTTTGATGAAATTCAGAATATTCCTCAGTGGGAATTATTTGTCCGGCGTAAGTATAACAAAGGCTGTAAAATATATTTAACAGGATCAAATGCTAATTTATTTAGTGAGGAATTGGGTACAAGATTGACCGGTCGGTATATACCACTTCATGTATATCCCATTTCTTTTGCAGAATTTTCACAAGACATTATTCCTTTAGAACAAGTTGATTTTAGCACTAAGGACATTGGTCAATTAAAAGAGCATTATTCTAAATATTTAGAACTTGGCGGAATTCCGGCATATATAAGAAACAAAGATCCAGAATACTTACATTCTTTATATGAGAGTATACTTTATAGAGATATAATAACGAGATATAAAGTAGGCAATCCTGATGCATTAAAAAAATTACTTTTTTTCTTGGCAAGTAATTGTGGCAAAGAAGTTACTTTATCCAAGCTTCTTGGCATGATAAATAATAACGGTAAAATTGTTAAAAGTAATACGACAATCTCTGATTATTGTAATTATATTGAAAATAGCTTTATGTGTTTTTTTGTGAATCGTTACGATGATAACCTAAAAGCGCAACAGCAGGCTCCAAGAAAAATTTATTTTGTTGACCATGTTTTAGCAAAGATTCTGGGATTTAGGACAAGTGAAGATCGTGGTCGTACGTTAGAAAATATTGTTTTTATTGAGTTAAAGCGAAGAGGGTATGAGATATTTTATTATAATAGCGTTAAAGAATGTGATTTCGTAGTAAGAGAAGGGGCTCGCACTTTGCAAGTGATTCAAGTTTGTCTTGAGTTACATGATCCCTCGACTAAACAAAGAGAAGAATCGGGCTTAATTGAGGCAATGGATAAATTTTCTTTATCTGAAGGTTTGATTGTTACTGAGAATGAAGAAGATGAAAAAATGGTAGAAAAGAATGGCAAAAAATATCATCTTACCATCAAGCCAATTTGGAAGTGGTTGAGAACTTTTCAAAAGTGAATTGATTATAGTTAGCCTTCAATGAGTTAGCAATAATTTTAGCTTTGCGTTAAGCAGGCACACAAGCTGTTGCCGTCTGAAGTAGGTCGGGCAAAGTCTTCGT
>CAZHSJ010000317.1:0-2206 GCA_964535225.1 Uncultured Candidatus Berkiella sp.
CCGCGTTCCGGACTACGAGATCGAAAGGAAGTTGTGGCTGAATCAGCATTACGAATATATAAGTATGGCTTTCAAGATGAGCTTGCAGCCAGATTAAAGTTTATGTACGGTGAAGAAGCCACAGCGCAATTTGGCACGTATGGACACATCATGATTCAAACGGCCTCTGGCGGCGTTACTGGTGCGTTGGAGCCTCTATTTTTTCAAAGTATTGACACCCTGCAAGTAAGAAAACAGGTTTTAGGAGAACCGATCTCAATTGAAAACGCCAAAAAATTAGGTATACGCGGTTTGTACAAAGGCGCATTAGTAACAGGGCTTGGCAGAAACACGCTTGGTTCTGCCGGTTTGTTTGGGGGGTCTGAATACGCAAACCACCTGCTGGATAACCGAGATCACCGCAGTGATGCTAAAAATTTAGCCGCTAAGTGGGCTGGTGCTTTTATGAGTTTACTATTCTCACAGCCTGGCGATATGGTTAAAACTACCATGCAAATCGAGCAAATTAGCTTCTTCCCCGCGTTAAATCGTATTTCCTGGAAACAAATGTTTACGAATGGTTTGGGCCCGCGCTTAGTGATGTCTGGCAAGGTAGGTATAGGTTTCTTACTTATAGAAAAGAGTATGGAGGTTGCAAAACAGTGGTTTGGAGAACGCGTCGATAGTCCCTCTGGTGACGTTAATGTAGATAATTTGCTTGAATCAAAGCCTGCCATGCTGAATCAATTTGATTCAAAGATGTCTATCCCTACACCGGAAGTAAGTGCAACACCCGATGTTACTGTTGAAGAAGATCTTGCCAACGAAATGAATAAAATACGCATTCGCGATTAGGGGCTGCCCCTTACTGTCTTGCGGGAGGTAATTATGTCTAACCCAGTTTTTGTTGTTTCTGAATGGCTGCCTAAAGAAAATTATGAAGAAGCATTGGCAAGTCAATTTAAAAAATTAATGGCCCTAACCAAAGAAAATGAGAAGGGTTGTATGAGAGCACATGTTACTCGGCAAATTGTCCATCCAGGCGCACCTGGAAAATCAAAGTATAAAATTGTGTTATTCCAAGAATATATTAATCAACAAGCTTTTGATGCGCACTGCGCCTCTTGGTATGTAAAAGAGTTTGCTGATAGCTTAAGCAAAGACGCTATCATCGAGGATTGGACCTGCCGCCTTTTTACTGAATGGGGGGCAGACGGCTAATTAAAAGTAATACGACGAATGATGAAGTCTAGACTAAACGGCTTTAAGTTGGTTGAATCCCGCCCAAAATTGCTTGCGAACCATATTACTATCCATGGGGAGTTCCCCTTTTGTCGAGATCCGCAAATTAGTGTTGGTACACCCAACATTAATTTAACTGAATCAATAGCCAGCTCGGCGACATTTTCTTGCTGTTAACGCAAATATGGCGTACAATTTTGATTTTAGAACCAATATTTGTCGGCAAAAAATGATCCCAAGATTTCTTACATTACCTTCAGATGAAAGCTTTCTCTTGTTCGGCCCTCGCGGTGCTGGGAAAACCACTCTCCTAAAGAATTTAGCTTGGTTTGAAAATGCACTATATATTAATTTACTGCGGGCTAAGGAAGAACAACAATTTGCAAGAAATCCGGATTCGCTGGAAGCAATTGTTAATGCGCTGCCACCAAAAACGACCCACGTTATCATAGACGAAATCCAGAAAATACCAAAAATGTTAGATATCGTTCATAACCTAATAGAATCAACAAATACGAAATTTGCGCTAACGGGTTCAAGCGCCCGAAAGTTAAAACACGGTGGAGCAAATCTATTAGCCGGTCGTGCGTTTGTTTATGATCTGCACCCCTTCAGTTATCTCGAAATTGATAGTCACTATTCTATTAATGACTTTTTGCGTTGGGGACTCTTACCAAAAATTTTTGAGTACGATACGGATGAAAAAAAGCAGCGGTTTCTCGAGGCCTATGCAAATACTTATCTAAAAGAAGAGGTGTGGGTTGAACAATATGTTCGTGAACTAGATCCCTTTAGACATTTTCTAGAAGTGGCCGCACAAGCTAATGGCAAGATCATTAACTTCTCAAATATTGCTCGCGATGTAGGTGTTGGCGTGCATTTAGTTCAAAAGTATTTTTCTATTTTAGAAGATACATTACTTGGCTTCTTTCTAAACAGCTTTCAGCATTCGTTTAGAAAACGCTTGAGTAAATCTCCCAAATTT
>CAZHSJ010000318.1:0-2170 GCA_964535225.1 Uncultured Candidatus Berkiella sp.
AGGATTAGGTGCAGGTTGCTCTTGTTGTAGTGAAAGCCCCTTTGTTTGTGAGGGATTTTTCTCATTAAAATATCCGCCAAACAAGCTTTGCTTATTATCCTTATCCAGGTAAGAACCAAGCGCCAGCGCGCCAATTGCAGCCACAGCGGTGAGTAATGTCTGGAAAAAACCGCCACCTTCCATGCCAAAAACCGCAAGCAGGGCTGCTCCAACACCAGCCAGCAGCCATTTATTATCGCCCAGCCAGCCGCCGGTTGAGTCATTCGCAGATTTCGCAGCACCTTTCACTGCATCAACAGCACCTGATGCTAATTCCTTAGTTCCGTCCCATAGCTTACCAGCGCCGTCCTTAGTTTTTTCCCACCATGATTTATCAACCAATTTCTTAGCGCCATCAAGAGCCTCATTAGTTAAATTTCCTAACTTTTCTTTTCCCTCCTTAGCCAACTCTTTTACACTATCCAATAATGGTTTTGTTTCTTCTGTCATAATATCTACCTGGACCTATCATTATAGTAATTTGGATTAGTGTAAGGATTATTGTGAAATTGAGCAGATGGCTCATTATCAGGAGCACGCTCTGGGGGCTGATAACCGCCTATATATTGATTTAAAGCGTTTCTCATGCGATCACTTCTTTCAGCCTGTTCTACTTTTTCTCCATCTTTCCGAGATTCATCATTACCTTGTTCAATTTTCCCAGACTCTTTCTTCGGCTCTTCCTTCTTGTCTTGCTCTACATTCCTATTTATGCCGGCTTTAACAGCCTCTTCCCTTAAGCTGTTTAAATTAATCCGGGCAGCTTCAGATTCAAAATCAATAACCCCGCCTTTGATTTTAAAATGTCTTTCAGACTCAGGAGGAAAGCTTATAATTTCGCCTTTTTCATTTGGAGCAAATACACCCTTTTCATCTGCCACAGCAACGCCGGTAACTTTAACTTTACTATTAGATACAGGCTCCAGTTTAATCTGCATTACATTTTTTTTGCCTACAGGAACCTTGCCCGGCTCGGATGTTACATATTTACCTTCGTTATCAACATAAATGATATTAGTTTTTGCAGGATCAGTATTTACGATTTGTGACGTTGGCTCAGCAACTCTATCTGGAGCAGGAGTTTTATTCGGAGAAGCTCCATCTAACTTTGGAGCTGGACCACCATGCCCTTGCTGCTTGCTTCTTTCCTGCCCCTCGGTTTCAGGACCTTTCTTTGCAGAAAGGGCATCACTCATAAAATTACCTGCCCACGTGCCGGCAAAAATTCCTACAACCAGTGCCGCAATCCCCAAGAGTCCTGCCTCTAGACCACCGAATATACCTAAAGCAGCCCATGCCCCCAAAGCAGCGCCGGCTATCGCACCCCAGCGTATCCCACCTTTATCGGGGTCAAAAAATGCCCCGCCTATCGAACTAAGCAAGCCAGGTTTTGGTAGTTCGTTATTAATCGCCTTATAAGCCTTATCTACCTGATAAGCGACTTTATCCTTGTCATCAATCCCCGAAATGCCATTGGCTATAATCTGATTTTTAACTTCAATTTCATATCTATCCAAGGCTTTATTGATATTTTTAACACGAGTGGTACGTTGCGCATCATCCACTTCACCGTTTACAGTACCTCTTTCAATTCTATTGGCATCACAATATTCATCAATAAACTTTGGAAGTTTCTCTTTTCTAACCTTTTTAATTTCCTCCCAAACTTCTTTGAAAACAGCAGTGTCCGGGTTACTTTGAGCCTTATCAATCCTACCGTCCATGCCTTCATTCCAGCGTTGCACATGGTCAATCACCTGTGCTCTCATCTGGGCATTTTTCTCTTCTAAAGATAATTTATCTGTTTCAGCCATAAAATTGCTATCAAGCCTAAATACTATTTCTCTAGCCTAAAACTACATAAATTAAGGATATTTCTCAAGTTAAGCTTTTGTTACAGCTTACCAGCAATTTGTTACGATTTCCGTAACCTCAGTAACATACTAATAATTAACAATTAATTATTATGAAGGAGGGAAGTTTTACAAATTAACCATGTAAGCTTGCTAACCCAACAATAAAGTATAGAGCTGATAAACCGATTAATACGATAATTATTCCAAAAAAATTTGAAACAAATCCTTTTGTTGAACATAGGGTATATCCTAGAAATAGTATAAATGCAGGTATA
>CAZHSJ010000319.1:0-2143 GCA_964535225.1 Uncultured Candidatus Berkiella sp.
GGCTAGCGACGGTAAAAGCGACCGACCAGGCGATAAGATAGTTCTTCATCCAAGTGGGAAAGAAGGCATCTGACCACCCCAAAAATAGGAAAGTCATCACACCAGATACAACAAGGACGACAATGCCTGTCATGAGAAATGAGAATACATAGTGTCTTAAGTGAGAAGGGAATTTCATATCATCCTCGCTAACGGTCTAGTTAGCTATCATAAACCTTAATGGGGTTTTCGTCTAGAGGATCGATTCAGATGTAGGGTGGACTAAGCGAAGCGTGTCCACCATTCTTAGGCAGATGGTGGACACGCTTCGCTTAGTCCACCCTACGAAGATAAGATCCTAAAATTATTTTTTCTTTCTTGCAGGTTTGCGTTGCTGTGGCTGGATATCTGCAGACTTCCCTTTGCCTCTTGAACTTCTAACGGGATTCCTTCTTGGCAGCATGTGTACAACAACGGGTGCTGGTGGTTGAGCATCTTCCTGCACTTGTGGCAGTTGTGCTTCCTGCACTTGTGGCAGTTGTGCTTCCTGCGCTTGTGGCGGTTCTTCTTTCTGCACTAGCGGGAGTTGTTCTTCAGGATTTTCTTCTTGAACTGGGCGCGGATATTCTAGTAGATGAATAGGCGCACGCTTTCTCAAAATATGCGTTTGAAAAAATTGCCAACCAGAATTCAAAGCAGTCTTTAGACTTGCATATCTACCTTGAAAGAAATTTTTCACTGCGACAAAATCTGCGCGCGCTATTGACGCCCATTCTTGCACTTTTTCCCAAGCAGCATGTACTTTTAATCCAAATGGATATAATATTTTTTCAAAGATTTTATTGCCTGCCAAACCGCTGGCAACCGCTAAAGTCACCGTCGGAAATGCTAACAGCAACAGGCCAAAAGTAGCACTGCCAAAAGCGATCGCTACACCCGGAATATAGCCGCCCGCAAAAGAAGTGGCCATCCACCAGCTGATTTGAGAAACCACGTTAAACTGAAATAAACTGACATTCAACAGAGATTGAAATATGAAAGGCAATAACCAAAAGGATAATCCAAGGCCCAGCATGGCGCCTATGGCAAAACTAATACTTTTGCCTGGATTTGATTTTAGAAATTGCTCAATTTGCTCAAAAGAGAAATTTTGGATTTTCTCCAAAATCTCGATCATTCTTCTTTCAATTTTGTTTAGTTTCTCGGGATAACCCAGATCGATTAAAGTAGCGAGCATCCCATTCACCAAGGTGATCCAGGGATTCAACATCAAGAGTCCAAGAAAAATAGCGCCTGTTAAAAATTTATGTTGGGGGACAAAAGATTTGAGTCGTTCCCATAGATTATAATTTGGTTTTTCGATATTAGCACTTAAGATCGGGCTAAATCCTACGATAGAAGCAGAAATTAAAATCATTCCCAAAAAACCCGTACTAAAAGGGTTTGCGGGGACGAAGACTAACCCCACGCCAGAGACTAATAGCGCACTCCAAAAAGAGAGTATTTGATTAGGTGTTAATACACGCGTTTGTGCTTTGATTCTGTCGGTAAATGTTTTCATTATTTATAACCACATGATAATTAATTAAATTCTAAATTAATGGAACTTTATACTGAGTAAGTAGGCCTAAATTAGCATGAAAGCTTAGGTTCATCAATAATGAGTAAGGGTATGAAGGGGTTAAAATATATTATCTCTCATCAATTATCGCCGAATAGATTAGCAGATATTTCAGGGGAATTTACGGTTAACGCGCGAAATCAAAAATGGATTAAAGAATTCCATGTGCAAAAAATCCAGGGAGCAGGTAAAGAGAAACATAATCTGAGCTTTAAATATAAAATCAAACTGGATTCCAATGATTTTCTTCCTGAAATAATATTAAAACAAACGCGGATTGACTCACATTATTTTTCATTGACAATTGATGTGAATGCCAAAAATATCAAATCGATAGATTATGAGAAAATAGCACAATTGCTGGCACTGCATGCCAATGCTTTTGCACATAAAACTGGCGGCAAGCATATGACGGTACATTCAGAAAATAATGATGCCTTGGTAGTACACATATTAGCACAAGCCATGATAATGGGTTTAAAACCTGAGTTAGATAAATCTGAATATCCTATGAATGATAAAAAGACTACAGAAATAATGAAA
>CAZHSJ010000320.1:0-2129 GCA_964535225.1 Uncultured Candidatus Berkiella sp.
ATGCGACATGTCAACAATAATATTGTTTGCACTAGCGACTAAATCCATGGCACCCCCCATGCCCTTAATGAGTTTGCCGGGGATCATCCAAGAAGCAATATTCCCTTCAATATCAACTTCAAAGGCGCCAAGCACCGTTAAATCGATATGGCCGCCCCGGATCATGGCAAAACTTTCGCTGGAGGAGAAAAAACTCGCCCCTTTGGCGGCGGTGACCGTTTCTTTGCCTGCATTAATCAGATCAGGATCAATTTCATTTTCCTTAGGGTAAGGCCCCATGCCTAAGAGACCATTTTCTGATTGGAAGCATACTTCAATGCCTTTGGGAATATAGTTTGCCACTAACGTTGGAATGCCAATACCAAGATTGACGTAGAAACCATCTTTTAATTCTTGAGCAATACGTTGTGCTATTTGTTCGCGTGTTAGAGCCATGGTTGTGTCCTATATTTATTCACTTATTTCGATGTCATTTTGCGCTCAACACGCTTTTCAAATTTACCTAAAATAACACGCTTAACATAAATTCCAGGCGTGTGGATAAAATTTGGATCAAGCTCATCCACGATTTCTTCAACTTCTGCCACAGTAATTTTGCCGGCAGTTGCCATGATGGGGTTAAAGTTCATGGCTGTTTTACGATAAATTAAATTACCAAATTTATCTGCCTTCCAGGCACGAACAAAAGAGAAATCTGAGCGTAGCGATTCTTCTAAAATATAGTGTTTGCCATGATAAACGGCCGTTTGCTTACCCTCTGCTACCACGGTGCCATACCCAGTTGGGGTGTAAAAGGCGGGGATCCCAGCGCCGCCAGCGCGAATCTTTTCTGCCAAGGTACCTTGGGGGGTTAATTTAACTTCCAGTTCGCCGCTTAAGAGTAATTTTTCAAACAGCGCATTTTCACCGACATAAGAGGAAATCATCGTTTTAACTTGCTTTTTTCCTAATAAAAGACCTAAGCCAAAGCCATCGACGCCAGCATTGTTGGAAACACAGGTTAACCCAGTAACCCCCAGTTCATTCACTTTAGCGATAAGTCCTTCAGGAATACCACATAGCCCAAAGCCACCGAACATCAGCGTCATATTATCCTTAACGCCTTTACATGCCTCATCATAAGAATTGACTATTTTGTTAAAACCAGACACAACTTTCTCCTTAAGATTTTTTAGCAATGAGTGCAAGTGCCACTTTAGAGCGATTGGGTCGTTTAAGATAATGGCAAATATATTCCGACGCATGAATCAGCTTATCAATATCTACGCCAGTTTTTAGCCCTAAGCCATTAAGCATATAAACGACTTCTTCGGTAGCAACATTACCTGTTGCCCCTTTTGCATAAGGGCAGCCGCCAAGGCCACCCGCTGAACTATCAATCGTTTTAGCGCCTAACTCCAAACAGGCAAGAATGTTGGCTAAAGCTTGACCATACGTATCGTGAAAATGCAGGGCAAGTTGATGGAGGGGGATTTCTTCGCTCACCGCTTTTAGCATAGCTTTAGCAGCATAGGGGGTGCCTACGCCAATGGTATCGCCTAAGGATATTTCATAACATCCCATATCAAAAAGTGCTTTAGCAACATCAACAACAGCTCGGTGAGAAACCTTTCCTTCATAAGGGCACCCCAAAACACAAGAAACATAGCCTCTTACACGCAGGCTTTGCTTTTGGGCAATATCTGCTACTTGTTTAAACTCAATCAAACTTTCATTAATCGTGCGATTGATATTTTTTTGAGAAAAAGTTTCTGAGGCTGCTGCAAAGATAGCAATGTCTTTAGCGCCACATTTAATTGCATTTTCTAAACCTTTAAGATTAGGGACAAGTACGGGAAAACGAACAGTAGCCGTTTGAGGAAGCCTTGCCAGGACAGCCTCATGATCAGCCATTTGCGGCACCCATTTAGGCGAAACAAAACTGGTTGCCTCGATAGTAGACAAGCCACTTGCTATCAATTTGCCAGCAATGATGCGATGACAAAATGAGACCCATCTTGGGTGAAAGAGAGAAGGGAAATCGCGGTGAGACAATTCCTGACAGGTTCAACGACTCTGGCAATCTCTCTCTTGATTTTAATGCCAGCGCTCGCCCTGACAGTTTCTGAGTATGACGAATTGCCAGTGCA
>CAZHSJ010000321.1:0-2114 GCA_964535225.1 Uncultured Candidatus Berkiella sp.
ATGGTAGTTGATATCTCTTCTTGAGTAACGCCAAGTAAAGCAGCTTTTTGTCGATTAATGGATATAATAAATCGTGGTACATTTGATTCCACCGAATCATCAATATCCACTACCCCAGGTGTCTTTTCAAATCGCTCTCGTAATTGTTTAGCCTTTAGTATCTGCCCAGGATAATCAGGACCGTAGACTTCAACCATTAATGGTGCGAGAACAGGGGGCCCTGGTGGGACTTCTACAACTTTAAGATTGGCTTGGTACTTTTTACCAATTTCTACCAGCTTAGATCTCACTTGTGTTGCAATTTCATGGCTTGTTCGATTGCGGTGGTGTTTATCTTTTAAGTTAACTTGAATGTCACCAAGATTCGGATCTTGTCTTAAATAATATTGACGCACTAGGCCATTAAAACCAATAGGAGATGCGGTACCAGCATAAGATTGCAAATCCGTTACTTCAGGTATAGTGATTAGATAATCTGCAAGTGAGCTAAGCGCAGCATTAGTTTGTTCGACGGTTGTGCCCTCTGGTAAGTCCACTACCACTTGGAATTCACTTTTATTATCAAAGGGAAGCATTTTAAGTACAACTACTTTAAAAAATACTAAGCTCATTGCCAGTAAAATAAGGGCTATAATGCCTCCCCCTAACCAATAACGATTACGGCGGTTTGCAGCACCTAAAAATGGTGGCATCAATTTGTGAAAGCATTGTTGCAACCATTCATTGACATGTTCACTAGAAACATTTTCTTTGCCATGACTGGATACTAGTCTCCTTGATAACCAAGGTGTAAACGTCAATGCAACTGAGAGTGAAATAAGCATTCCAACGGAAGCATTAATTGGAATGGGACTCATATAAGGGCCCATCAGACCCGTGACAAAAGCCATTGGCATGAGTGCCGCTATAACTGTAAAAGTGGCCAGAATAGTAGGACCGCCCACTTCATTCACAGCAATCGGGATAGCATCTATGATGCTTTTGGCCCCTTTGGCGATATGACGATGAATGTTCTCGACAATCACAATCGCATCATCTACCAAAATACCGATTGAGAAAATTAGCGCAAAAAGAGATACACGGTTAATAGTGAAACCCCATGCCCACGAGGCAAAAAGGGTGATGGCAAGGGTTAGTATTACTGCACAGCCAATCACTATTGCTTCTCGCCAGCCTAAAGCAAATAATACTAAGGTAACGACAGATATAGTTGCAAAAAATAATTTTTGAATTAATTTTGAGGCTTTATCATTAGCTGTAGCTCCATAATTTCGAGTCACTGCTACTTCTACTCCATCCGGAATAAAACCTCCCTTAAGTTGTTGAACTCTTTCAATAATTTTATTTGCAATCACCACTGCATTTTCGCCAGATTTTTTACTAATAGTGAGGGTTACTGCAGGCAATTGTTCATAGAAATGGTGATTTTCAGCGAATGCATTCCAAACATAAGTTTGATTTTCAGAAGGGCCTGATTCAATACGAGCAACATCTTGTAGGTATACCGGTTTTCCATCATGTAATCCAACGATGAGTTGAGCAAGTTCTACCGGATTGGACAAAAACTCACCCGCTTGAACTGGAATATAGGCATTATCATCAATAATGGCAGCAGCTTGTAAAGCAGTATTGCTGGCCAATAATGCTTGTCGCAGTTCGGCTACGGACAACCCACGAGCAGCTAGTTTGTGTGGATCTAAAATAACTTGAGCAATCTGTTCAGGCCCACCGATGGTATTAATGTTACGGGTACCAGGAATGCGTTTAAGTTCAGTCTCTAAAGAATGTGCTATTTGTTTCAGATCAAAAGCACCACGTGTAGGGTCCTTAGTGAATAGCGTGAGCGCAACTACAGGCACATCGTCTATACCTTTAGGTTTCACCAAAGGGGGCATGATGCCACTATTGGTGGGACGCCAGTCCTGGTTGGAATAAATAGCGTTATATAGCCGCACTAATGCTTCGGTGCGCGGTACCCCAACTTTATATTGCACCGTTAAAACAGACATTCCTGGTCGCGAAACAGAATAGATATGGTCAATATCGTTAATTTCCCCCAAAATTTGCTCCATTGGCGATGTGACAAGATTTTCAAGCTCGGCAACTGAAGCGCC
>CAZHSJ010000322.1:0-2110 GCA_964535225.1 Uncultured Candidatus Berkiella sp.
GCAACAATAAAACCGGAATTTGATGATTGGCGTTGGGTAAGCTATTGGTATCCTTTGTTTCAAGTGGTTTCTTTTAAGCGAGAAGTATATAGACAAGCGCTTATAGAATTTGCGCCCATTGTCATGTCATTAAAAGAACCCCTGATGTCATTGGATCCCTTGGATAATTAAAGGAATGTGTCATTGCTCACTGTTTTGCGGCAAATTGTACAGGAAGTTAACGAAGCACAAGACTTACATGAGGTCTTGCGGCTGATTGTCCAGCGCGTTTCGGCAACCATGGGGGTAGAGGCGTGCTCTGTCTATTTAGCAAACCCTGCGCAAAAACATTATCTATTAACTGCCTCGGTTGGGTTTCTTGAAGGCGTTGATGGCAAAATTGCTATTCGTTTTTCCGAAGGCTTAGTGGGGCTCGTCGGTGAACGCGAAGAGCCCATCAATCTTGATGATGCGCCCAATCACCCACGATATCGCTATTTTCCAGAAACGGGAGAAGAACGTTATCAAGCCTTTTTAGGTGTGCCGATTATCCACCAACGAAAATTAGTCGGGATCCTCGTCGTGCAGCAACGCCAGCCTCGGCGTTTTGATGAGGGTGAAGTCGCGTTTTTAATTACCATTTGCGCGCAGCTTGCGGGTTATATTGTTCATGCGCAAACAGCAGGCTTAATTTCTCTTGGTGCTTCAGAAAATCAAGGAACCATCCTAGAAGGTAGCGCCGGTGCCCCTGGTATTGCGATTGGAACAGCGGTGATTGTCTTAACGTCAGATCTGGAGGCTATTCCAGATAGAGAAATTCCCTCAGAAGAAATAAATGCGGAAATTGATTCTTTAGAGCAAGCTTTACGCTTAACACGCCGGGATATTCAAAGCCTCAAAGAGCGGCTTGATAAAAAATTACTCCCCGAAGAGCAAAATTTATTTGATGCGTATTTAAGCATTTTAGACAGCCCCAGCATTAAACAAGATATTATTGCCATCATTCAAGAAGGGCATTGGGCGCCGTGGGCCTTGAGAAAAATTATTAAGCGTCAGGTTCATAAATTTGAGGCAATGGAAGATCTCTATCTTCGTGAGCGCGCAGCTGATCTGCGCGATTTAGGACAACGCGTCCTTGGCAATTTACAATCCGAACATTTGCCAGCACAAGATTTTCCTAAAGATACAATTTTAGTGGGGGAAGAAGTTTCAGCTTCAGCACTTGCCGAAGTTCCTCAAGGAAAATTGTTAGGTGTGGTTTGCGCGAAAGGCTCTGCCAATGCACATGTGGCAATTTTAGCACGTGCCATGGGGATCCCCGCGGTGATGGGGGTGAGTGGATTACCTGCGCATAAATTAGAAAATAAAAAGATTATTGTTGATGGGTATAATGGAGAAATATTTACCTCACCCTCAACGAAGATGATCGGTGAATTTTATCGACTTGCCCAAGAAGAAAAAGAACTCTATGCCGGCTTAGATGAACTTAAAGAACTAAAAGCGCAAACACCAGATGGGGTGTTGATACCCTTATGCGCTAATGCTGGTTTAGTCGCCGATCTGCGGCCTGCCTTACAAGCAGGGGCTGAAGGGATTGGGCTTTATAGAACTGAAATTCCCTTTATGATAAGAGATAGATTCCCAGGCGAAGAAGAACAGTATTTAATTTACCGTCAATTGCTTGAAGCCTTTGCCCCCAAACCCGTTACTATTCGTACTCTCGATGTAGGGGGTGATAAAACCTTGCCTTATTTTCCGGTTAAAGAAGATAACCCCTATCTTGGTTGGCGCGGCATTAGGATAACGCTAGATCACCCTGAGATTTTTTTAGTGCAATTAAGAGCCCTGCTTCGTGCGAGTGCAGGATTAAAAAATCTTCGAGTACTATTTCCCATGATCTCCAGCATTTCAGAGGTAGAAGAAGCGCTGAGGTTACTTCGGCAAGCACACCGTGAAGTGGTTGATGAAGGTGCTAACGCACATTTTCCTGAAGTAGGGGTCATGGTTGAAGTTCCGTCTGCGGTTTACCTTACGCAAGAGCTTGCTAAAAGGGTGGATTTTCTTTCAGTTGGGAGTAATGATTTAACCCAGTATTTATTAGCAGTGGATAGGAACAACATACACGTTGCTT
>CAZHSJ010000323.1:0-2081 GCA_964535225.1 Uncultured Candidatus Berkiella sp.
CTAGAAAGAATTGAAACAAATTATTGGTGGTGGATATATTTTCACGTGCCCATTGTGTTGAACCTAATAACGCTAACCCAAGCATGCCCATTGCTGCAAGATAAACTGCAAAGGGAATCTTAATATCTAAATTCGGTTTACTCATACTTGTATCATCCCAATTACGATTTGCTGGAAAGTACATCTGAATACAAATTCTTTTTTTCTGAAAAAGCAAACGCCCAACGGTTTGCGTTACTTGCGGGTGGGCGGGCGTGGATAAAACTTCGAGAGCAGGATTCTGCTTGGGTGTAGAAAATGCTCGAAAATGCCGCAGAATCCCCCCCGTCAAGTGCACGCTTTGTTAGCCCGCTTTTTACCCTTAATGAATTATTTTTTTGAAACGATGTATATAGTGCCATCATCCAGTTGAATACTCTGTTCTAAATCAGTAATGGAAAGTAGTTCGTCTGGTGTGAAAAGATATTTTCTCCAAGTTATTCGATTGAACCAAACCAAACAGGCTTTATTCTCCTGCGGAAAATTATTTTTCAAATAGGAAATATCAGCGATGGTATTTGCCCCGCTACTCTTTGACGGGATTGATTTAACACTTATCTTCAAAAGAAGATAAGTAACATCAGCGCCATTGCTATAAACAGTGCAGTTAGAGAGATTGTTTTCACGCATATATTGGATCGTTTGGCTATTCTTCCAAGACTTTGCGCTGTAACCTTTGCCTTCATTGAATTGATAAATTGTATTTATCACTATCGCTCTTGCTGAACAAGTCAACCAAAAAGCAATACCAGCCGCTAACAATAACTCTATTGGTTTTGTGGGAAAGCTCTCTCTAATTGGCTTGGACAATGTATCAATTACATAAAATAGAAGTAAGGTTGTTGGAACAACAATAGGGGATAATAATCTGTCGCCGATAGGGTCATAATTGGTGGTTGTTGAAGAAATAATCAAGAAAGCTGTATAAACGAACATAAGAAGAAGTAAAAAAAGAACGAATGGGGGAATTTGTTTAAGCAACGTCATAATTGGCGTTTTTGTCCAAATAAGAATCATGCCTATACAAAAGCTGATTATTAATGCTAATAGCACAAACATTAGAGGGTTATCAAAAATTCGATTTGGCAAATACCAAAAGAATATGGTCAAGAAGGTTAGGAGGACATTGTCATTTAAGGTGTGTAATGATGGGGAGCGTGGTCCAAATAGAGTTCCTGAAAGGAAGTAATTCCTTCCAACCCAAACGCTGATAGGCAAGGCTGAGATAAACGAGAAAATAAAAGCGTGCAAAAGTTTTGTTTTCATATTGTCTTGCCTAATTAGCAAAATACTAATTATGCCAGTTAAGATTAAAACCACTCCAATATATCTGGTGAGGCATGCCAATGCTACTGATAGCGACAATAATAAAAGTGATTTTACATTCTTCTTTTCTAAATACATTAGGATGGAGATTAGATATAAAACCACAAAGAAAACAAATGGTGGTTCAGACCAAGCCATGAAAGAAACCGCTATCAGTGGAATTGAAACGAGCAAAGATGCCGTCCCAAGAAACGCAAGGAATGTTGACACATTCTCAAGGAACATCAAACCAGATACGTACAATGTCAATCCAAAGAAGATCGCGCTAATAAGATTAGCCGATACTAAGGGGTCTACACCAAAAACGAAATAAAAGATGCCTAAGATTGCTGGATAAAATGGGGGTTGCGCCAATAAAGGAGTGTTGTCGTAAGTGATAAAACCAACCCCATCCGCCAGGTGTCTTGCTGTGGCTATATAAGCAACGGAGTCTGGCGAAATACCTGCTCCATATCTGGTTGTGGCTACAAGGATAATACCTATGCCTATTAGACTCATCAAAACAAGAAATAATTTGCGCTGCACGGAAATTGCGTTTCTCTGTTGTGAATTCGTCATTGTTTTCCCTTCGCGGGAGAAACGGGCTAACTTGTGCTTATACGGAAAAAATCCGCATAATATCCCCCAGAGGGCGCTTAGGCGGATTTTTTCCGCCTAATTGCTTATATCTGGACGCGAGTATAAACGATTCCCTTTCCCTGTCAATCTCTTTTTGG
>CAZHSJ010000324.1:0-2080 GCA_964535225.1 Uncultured Candidatus Berkiella sp.
ATAATGAATTAAGTGAGATCAAACAAATTGATTTAAGCTTTAGTGCCATGAATGAAAAGGAACTAGAATTGCTCTCAATTCGAATTTGCGCTCTGAATAAACCAGAACTCATTATCATCATTTCAAAAACCGAATCTTGGTTAAACAAAATAAACGTATTAAAGCAATTTACGTTTTTCGCAAGAGAAGATTTTGCCAAAGAGAGTGTTCCCTCTGTGCAACCCCACATTGCCAGAGCATTGGGGGTTTATTCAAGCTTACCTGGCACAAAGGTGAAATTTCGTTAAACTGTTATAACGAAAACTAAAATTTAAAAGGCCGCTGGTGAGAGCAGGATGCAACGTTAAAAACAACTATATAAAAATGCAGCTTTTTGGTGCCTTTCTCTTGTTATTTACCTTCAGTAGCGGCGCTTTTGCTTATCTTAGCGGTAAAGATCTCCTTAAGCTTCCCTATGGCCCTGCGGATGACAGAATTGCTTATGGAAGCGCACCGCGGCAGTTTGGCGACTTAAGAATACCCAAAGGCAAGGCGGGCCCTTACCCTGTGGTGGTGGTTATTCATGGGGGGTGCTGGCTATCTAGAATTAAACTGGATTATATGTCAGCTGTTTCAGATGCGCTCACCAAACGAGGGTATGCTACGTGGAACATTGAATATCGTGCCGCTGATAGCGCAGGCGGTGGCTGGCCTGGTACTTTTCAAGATATTGGCGCCGCAGTTGATTTTCTGCAAACCCTTGCCCCTAAATATCATTTAGATCTTAATAGGGTTATTCTCCTTGGCCATTCTGCAGGGGGCTATTTTGCCCTGTGGGCGGCATCGCGGCATAAATTACCTAAAGACAGCGTAATAGCTTCTAACAACATGCTTCGCGTGCGAGGGATCATCAACCTTGCAGGTCCTGGTGATTTAAGAAGATATATTCCCATTGGTGAATGGGCTTGCCAAAATAACAGTATCTTTAAGTTATTATTGGGGCAAACCCCCGAAAAACAAAACGAACGCTTAGCGCAAGCCTCCCCCTATGAGCTTTTACCCATCGGCGTAAAACAAATTGTGATTATTGGTGATAACGACAAAGGTGTTCCACCCATTTTGGGGCAAGACTATGTTGATCATGCGCAAAAACTGGGGGATGAAGCTATTTTTATGAAAGCATTAGATGCAGGCCATAACGAGGCCGTCGCGCCTGGCACCCATGTCTGGCCGATGGTGGAGATGTCGGTGGATGCTTTGTTGAAAAACCCATAGATCCCGCGGACAAGCCGCGGGAAGTTGGGATTGTGAATAGCGCAGGATGTAGGAATAAAGTGAATTACAATCCTGACATAATCTCTTTTTCTTTAGGAGAAGGTCTTGGACTTCTATCCCGATAGAACTCATGCAATTCATGCACAATTTCTTCAGGGGTATTCACAACCTTGTAAAGATTTAAATCTTCTGCACTAATAGTATCGTTAGCAACCAATTGTGTTTTAAACCAAACAAGCAAATCTCGCCAAAAAGCTTCACCCACTAAGATAATGGGAATACGCCGTGTTTTGCCGGTTTGTACTAGTGCTAAAATTTCGGCTAACTCATCTAAGGTGCCGAATCCGCCTGGCATGACCACATACGCTGAGGCATATTTAACAAACATGACTTTACGCGTAAAGAAATGTCTAAAGCGTAATGAAATATCTTGGAAGTCATTCATGACTTCTTCGTGGGGAAGCACAATATTAAGACCAACACTAAGCGATGGGCCTTCTTTTGCCCCTTTATTGGCCGCTTCCATTAACCCTGGGCCGCCACCTGTGACCACGGTATAACCATGATCAGATAAGGTTTTTGCGATATCAAAGGTCAGCTTGTACCAAGGGTGATCGGGTTTTAATCTGGCTGATCCGAAAATACTGATTATGGACGAACCGGCTGCCGGTCTCGACCCGCGAGCGCGAGTCGAGTTTAAGCACCTGGTGCGCATACTAGCACAGGAGAACAAGGCCATATTCATCAGCTCCCATATTCTGAGCGAGCTTGAAGATATGTGCGATTCATTGCTTTTTATTGATCGCGGGAAAATTGTACATCATGG
>CAZHSJ010000325.1:0-2073 GCA_964535225.1 Uncultured Candidatus Berkiella sp.
TTGCTTTCTAAATGGAATAGGTACAAATAAAAGTTACAGTCAAGCCGCATATTGGCTAGAAAAAGCAGCAAACCAAGGCAGCGTTCCCGCGCAGTTCAACTTGGGGATCATGTACAATGAAGGGACGGGTGTTGAAAAAAATTTCATGGTGGCAAACGATTGGTTTATTAAATCTGCCTCTAAAGGCTTTGCGCCTGCAAAATATGCCTTAGGATTAAACTACAGCAAAGGACAAGGGGTAACACAGGATGATGAAAAGGCGCTTTCATTAATTAAAGAAGCAGCCGATATGAAATTTGCAGCAGCTAATTATGCATTGGGATTAATTTATCAGCATGGTTTGGGTGCTCCAAAAGATCCTAAAATTGCATTTGAGAATTTTTTAAAAGCAGCAATACTTGGCAATTTGGACGCACAACTGGTAGTTGCTGAAGCTTATAGAAATGGAACTGGCATTCCTGTTAACTTAGATGAATCTGTGAAATGGACAATGAAAGCTGCAGAAAGCGGTGATAATAAAGGCTTGGTTGCTTTAGGAAAAGTATATCTAGATGGGGTGGGAACTAAGCAAGATGTCATTAAAGCAGGTCAACTATTTGCTAAAGCTGCGGATGCTGGTTCACTAGAAGCAATGTATCAATTAGGATTGATGGCAGAAAAAGGCATAGGACAGCCTGTCAATAAACTAAAAGCCTTAAGTTGGTATGAGAGAGCAGCAGAGAAAGACTATGGACCTGCTGATTTTAAAGCCTTTACGTATTATAGAGAAGGTTATGGTACCGTAACCCAACAAGATAATGCTATTAAATTACTTAAAAAAGCGATGAAACAACAAGTACCAGAAGCAGTGATGTATGTTGGCAAAGCCTATCTTAAAGGCGAAGGTGAATTTGAAGTGAATGCGACTAAAGCCTGTACTTGGTTTCAAAATGCAGCTGATATGAATTTTCCTGAAGCATTTGCACCGTTGGGTAATTGTTACCGTGACGGAATTGGGGCAAAACAGGACTATAAAGAAGCTAAAAAATGGTATCTTATAGGGGCAGAACTTGGAGATGGTGCCGCCCAAAACGAAATTGGAAAGTTCTATGCTGAAGGCTTGGGAGGCGAGATCAACACTAAGGAAGCTTCAAAATGGTTAACACAGGCAGCAAATACAGGTTTTAAAGAAGCACACTTTACTTTGGGCATGTACTATAAAACGGGAAAATTACCTAAGGACAATGCTGCCGGTATTAAATGGCTTGATGCTGCAGCAAATCAGGGACATATCGGAGCTCAATATGAGTTAGGAATGAGTTACCTCAAAGGGAATGGCGTACCCAAGGATGAGAAACGAGGAATTGAGTATATTGAAAGAGTGGCTTATTCAGGAGATAAAGAGGCTCAATATCAGTTAGCTATGTGTTATGTTAATGGCCTAGGTGTAACGGCTGATAAGGCAACTGCCTATGCTTGGTTAAAAGTCGCTTCTGCAGGGGGGGGGAGTGACATTGAAAGAGATAGAGATAAAATACTAGAACAATTAACACCGACTGAATTAGGTAAAGGACAAAAATTAGTTGACGAGATTTCACAAAAGATGATGTCTACCCAATTAGTTATACCTGGTGAAAAAAATAAACAATAAATCTAATACTAATATAAATGTTAATATAAATAGGAAATCGATAGATGGCATCTACAGTTGATGAAATTACAATAGAATATGTTGACGGCGGCGTGGTAACCGTAAAACAGCTAGATAAAGTTATTTTGACCAAAGGTGCTTGGGCCACCATTGTTTTTAAATATCAAGATTGGGATAAAAGAAAGGAAGTCTACGGCCCTGAAAAATACAGTATTCGCAGATATCAAAAGAAAAATAATGAATATAGACCTAAATCTAAATTTAATATATCAAGCAAAGATCAAGCTCAGAAAATTATTGATACGTTGAATATGTGGATGAAAGATTAGATCTGCATAGGGGCGCACCCTGTGTGCGCCCTCTTTAAATCTACTGCCCGCAAATCAACTTAGCAAAATGATCGCCTTTCTCTATATCATTGCAACCGTTTTCAAGTCTTTCAG
>CAZHSJ010000326.1:0-2033 GCA_964535225.1 Uncultured Candidatus Berkiella sp.
TCATCAATGCTTTTTGCAGGAATTCTAATACTTGAAGCAGGTTTTACAGCAAGGCTTGCAGTGATAGCTTGTCCTGTTGAAATACCCGCTAGAATGCCACCACTATGATTAGAAAGGTATCCGCTTGGGGTTATTTCGTCGCGATGAAAAGAGCCCGTTTGCTCAACAACTGCAAAACCATCTCCTATCTCAACGCCCTTAACGGCATTAATACTCATGAGAGCCTTCGCAAGATCTGCATCTAATTTATCATAAAGTGGTTCGCCCAAACCCGCAGGCACACCATCGGCCACCACATTCACTCTTGCCCCAATTGAATCTCCTTCTTTGCGCAGGGTTTCAATTAGCTTAGCCATTAAAGGAACTTTGGTGTGATCAGGACAAAAAAACGGATTTTCGTTAACGCTATTCCATGAAAAATGGGTTTGATCAATTTCAATTTCACCCATTTTAGCAAGATAGCCTCGAACACTTATACCTTGCGCTAGTAAAAATTTTCTTGCGATGGCCCCTGCTGCAACTCTTGCCGCCGTTTCTCTGGCAGAGGCTCTTCCTCCACCGCGATAATCACGATATCCGTATTTTTGCTGATACACATAATCGCCATGTCCTGGCCTAAATACATGCCTTAATTTTTCATAATCTTTAGATTTTTGATCGGTATTGGGAATAAGCAAAGTTATGGGAGCGCCGGTTGTTTTACCCTCAAAAGTGCCACTAAGGATTTGTACGCTGTCGGCTTCGCGGCGTTGTGTTGTATAATGCGATTGACCAGGTTTTCTTTTATCCATAAAGGGTTGAATATCGTCTTCAGATAAAGATAACCCTGAAGGGCACCCATCAACAACACACCCTATTGATGGCCCATGGCTTTCGCCAAACGTAGTAATACAAAACCGCTTTCCAAAAGTGTTACTCATTATGAGCTAAGCAAGTTCGCAAATTCTTTTAATTCTTGGTAGGTAAGTAAAAACACCCCCTCACCACCATTTTCGAATTGCAGCCAAGTAAAGGGAACTCCTGCAAATTCTGCTTCAACAAGCTCCTGGCTAAAACCAACCTCAACCACCAAAATACCCTTAGGCGTAAGATGTTCAGCTGCTTTAGCAAGAATGCGTCGAACAACGTCTAAGCCGTCTTCACCGCAAAGTAAGGATTGCTCAGGTTCTTTGGTGTACTCAGGGGGAAGTGAGTCATATTCTGCTTTGCTCACATAAGGTGGGTTAGAAATGATAATATCGTATTTTTTACCTGCTAAACCCGTGAAAAGATCAGATTGGATTAAGCTGATATTTTCTTCTAGCCCAAATCGCTCAACATTGATTTTGGCTACCTCTAATGCATTGGGGCTTATATCAACAGCGTCAACCCGCGCATGGGGGAACGTGAATGCCGCGCTCACGGCAATACAACCTGAGCCTGTACATAAATCAAGAATGGCATTGACATTATCTTGCTCAACCCATGGACTAAATTCATCTTCAAGTAATTCAGCAATGGGCGAGCGTGGAATAATCACCCTCTCGTCGACATAAAAATTTAACCCTGCAAACCAAGCTTCGTTAACAAGATAAGGAACGGGGATCCTATCAGTGACTCTTTTTTCAACGCGCTGTGCTATCAATTTTTTCTCATTGGCAATGAGTTTCGCATCCAGCACGTTGGTATCGATATCCGGTGGTAAATGAAGCGTTGTGAGAACAAGATTAACCGCTTCGTCCCATCCATTATCCGTGCCGTGACCATAGACGAGATCAGCTTGATTGAATTGGGTAACTGCCCAGCGGATGAAATCCCGCACCGTTACTAATTCATGC
This sequence comes from Uncultured Candidatus Berkiella sp., assembly GCA_964535225.1. Classification (GTDB taxonomy): domain Bacteria; phylum Pseudomonadota; class Gammaproteobacteria; order Berkiellales; family Berkiellaceae; genus Berkiella. The sequence goes on from CAZHSJ010000326.1 coordinate 1,818, forward strand.
ATAGCTTCATTGATGCGAACACTTTCTGTCATAACCGTACTCATCTATTGATTAAGTTGTGTTCATTTTGCTTACAAAAAGCTTCAAAATCAATGCGCTAAAGTCCTAAATAAACCCAATAATCCTGTTAATCTTAAAACAAGGAGAAATAAGCTCACTTTAGAGGCATGTTATCTGACTTTTATGCATATAAAAGCGGGTAATGTGTAATACAAT
>CAZHSJ010000327.1:0-2032 GCA_964535225.1 Uncultured Candidatus Berkiella sp.
CACGTCTGCCGACATATTAATTTCAGTAGGCATCCAATGGTTTGCACAAGCAACCAAGTACTTATCCCACGCCCATTCATATTTAAAAGGAACAAGTTGGTTTAAATCAGCACGGCAATTAATGATTTTTTTATCATCCACACGAATGCGTGCCGCGCCCATTTCCAGGGCTTCTAATCCCGTTGAGCCACCTGTGGAGGTAGGCGCTTTAATACCGGGTTGCAGATCAGCTACATGTGTCGCTATCGACATGTTATTGGCTCCTTAACTATTGGCACGCTTCGCAAGAAGGATCATCAATGGGACAAACCTGCGCCGTACTTGCACTTAAAACAATTTCATCATGGTTCGCTTTTACCGCATTTAACGTACTTCTTGAAACGGTGGATTTTTCAGCGTCGGACGCACCTAATGTTCTTAGATAATAGGTTGTCTTTAAACCTCTTAGCCAAGCTAGTTTATACACAGCATCTATCTTTTTGCCAGAGGGTTTATCTATGTAAACATTAAGAGATTGACTTTGATCAATCCATTTTTGTCGACGCGCGCCGGCCTCAATTAGCCATTGTGTATCAATTTCAAACGCGGTTGCGTATTTTGCCTTAAGCGCAGCAGGAATGCGATCAATTTGTTGTACGCTACCATTAAAATATTTCAAGTCGTTAACTAAAACTTCATCCCAAATCTTGAGTTTTTTCAAATCTTTCACAAGGTAAGGATTTACGACGGTAAATTCACCAGAAAGATTCGATTTAACATACAGATTTTGGTAAGTAGGTTCAATGGATTGAGAGATCCCACAAATATTAGAAATGGTCGCGGTGGGCGCAATGGCCATCACATTAGAATTACGCATCCCCACTTTTTTCACGCGATCACGTAAGGTATTCCAATCAAAAGTCTGACTTGTGTCCAGATCTAAGTATTTATCGGTGCGATAGTCGGCCAATAATTTAATAGAGTCGATAGGAAGAATGCCTTTGCTCCATAAAGAACCTTCAAAAGTAGCATAGCTCCCTTTTTCTTGTGCTAAATCAGTGGAAGCAGTAATGGCATAGTAGCTGATAGCTTCCATTGTTTTATCAGCAAATTCCACAGCTTTTTGTGAACTGTAGGCAATATCCAGTTTATACAACGCATCTTGAAAGCCCATAATGCCTAAACCAATGGGACGATGCTTCATATTGGAACGTTTTGCCTGAGGAACGGAGTAGTAGTTGATATCAATAACGTTATCTAGCATACGTACTGCAGTTTTAATGGTTTTTTCTAATTTGTTAAGATCTAACCCTTTTTCAGTAACATGCTGCGCTAAGTTTATGCTCCCTAAATTACAAACGGCAATTTCATCGGCAGAGGTATTTAACGTAATTTCGGTGCAAAGGTTAGAGCTGTGGATCACGCCAGTATGTTGCTGAGGCGAGCGTAAATTGCAGGGATCTTTAAACGTAATCCAAGGATGACCTGTTTCAAAGATAAGCCCTAGCATTTTTCGCCATAAGTTAACGGCAGGGATCTTTTTAAAGTTTCTGATGGTGCCTTCATCAGCACGCTTTTCATAGGCTGTATAGGCCTCTTCAAACGCTTTGCCGTATAAGTCATGTAAATCAGGCACTTCATCAGGGGAGAATAATGTCCAGTCTTTGTTTTCCATCACCCGCTTCATGAATAAATCAGGTACCCAGTTGGCCGTGTTCATGTCATGAGTGCGGCGTCTGTCATCGCCGGTGTTTTTACGCAGCTCGAGAAATTCTTCAATATCCAAGTGCCAGGTTTCAAGGTATGCGCACATGGCGCCCTTGCGTTTGCCGCCTTGGTTTACCGCAACAGCGGTGTCGTTGGCCACTTTCAAGAAGGGTACCACGCCTTGCGATTTACCATTGGTACCTTTAATGTGGGCGCCCATAGCACGGATATAGGTCCAATCGTTGCCTAAGCCGCCTGCAAATTTAGAGAGCAACGCATTATCTTTTAGGGCGTTATATATTGCTTCTAAATCATCTGGCACAGTGGTTAAAAAGCAGCTTGAAAG
>CAZHSJ010000328.1:0-2026 GCA_964535225.1 Uncultured Candidatus Berkiella sp.
AGTGTAACCTATGTCTTCGGAATATTGTGTTAACTATCTCTCAGGAAGGACACAATTTTAGAACTATTTTTTCTAAGGCTTTTGTTTTTAGGCAAGGCTTGGCAGGGCAAGCGCTTTAGTACTCACCCTAACTCCCTTAGACCACCACAATTAAAATCATGGCGATAATCTAAAACGCTTTAACCTACCGCTTTGATTTTTAAGCAATCATTTTTGTTAATATTTTCTTTACAGTGCTTTCTTCTTTTTCAGCAGGAACACGAACCAAACGCTTCATTTTTGCAACCTGATCTCTTAATACAAAGAGTTTTGTCTTCGAATCAGTCAAATAAACAGCCTTCTCTTTATTATCAAAAGGTTGGTGGGGCGCCTCATTAAATGCTTTAGCAAAACCGAGGACAATATCGCTATGCTTGATGGGATCAAGCTTACACGCTAATTTTGTTGCGACTTTCCGTTCACATTCATATGCTTGTCGGTATTTTTGCTCATCGGTACAACTGGCTTGATTTTTGAATACATAAATCATAGCAGAGCTTAAGCCTGCACCTATGACGCCCAGGACTAACGTTGATAAGCTCAGCATTGTCCACGACAAGTTTTTAACGAGTCCTGAAAAGTACCCCGCACCTATGACGGTTGAAAAAGAACCTAATGTTGCAAGGCTTATTTCCGCTTTAGTAACCTTCGTGCTGGATGGGTCAAGAGGTTTTTTTGCGGATTTATACGTTCTTACTAAACGATTCGATACTCGGTTTTTTTCCAAAATCGAATAATATTCTGCATGATGTTCTTTGCTAACGCACGAAAAATCAAATTCTCCATTTGTGATAGGGGTGTTTTTGAGCATGGGTATAATTCGTGCTACATCATGGTGCTTTTTGTTGGTGTTTGAACTAAAATCGACAAAGTGCACCTTAGCATATTTCATATTAGCTAAAAATTCACATACGCCTTGAGTATTTATCTGATTTTTTGATAACAGTATTCTTTCAATGTTTGTATTTTGAAAGTGGACACTTGCATCCTTTGCGCCTGCATGAGCAATTTTGTTATTAGAAAGGTTTAGTTGCTTTACAGGGCTATTAGCAAGACCTTTGATTAATTGTTCAAAACCTTTATTTGTTAAAGCGCAGTGGGTTGCTTCTAGTTGCTCTACCTGAGAAGGCTGAAGATTAAGCGCTAAAAGCTCAGCATCTTTAGCCTCAATAGTATTGCCGTTGATAACTAATCTTTTAATCTTATTTACGGCAACACATTTCGCAAACTGGGCCAAACTCGCGCTTGAAAACGCATTTTCCTTTAACATTAGTGTGGTTAAATGATTATCCTTTAGGTTCCAGCCAAACACCCTTAGCGCATTATCATCCATTTGGTTTCGTGACAAATCAAGTGAAGTGATACTTTTACCTTTTAAAGACTGAGCAAGTTCGCCAGAATCTTGGTCTGTAAGAATATTATCACTCGCATCAACCAAAACATCCGCCTCACATTTAAAATTCTTAATGAATGCCCCTATTTGCTTAGCATTTAATTGATTTTTAGCTAATTTCACTCTAGTTATTTTTCTACCCTCTGCTAATTTTGCAATTTTTGTTAGAAAAATTGTTTTTTGTTTTGAATTAAAATCTACTAACAACCCTGTTAGCTCGAGGGTGTCACTTGGGTATTTTTTATTTGCCTTTTCTTGCATCAAGGTTTCTAATTGTTGATACCCTTCTTTTTCATTTTCAATAATTTTTTCAATTACTTCTTTTAATCTACTCATAACACCCTCTTTACTGCTGTATATCTTCAAGAAAATTTAAATTACTCGTCTTGAAAAAGACTTTAGAAATGAAATCGCTTTATTAATATCTTTGGTTAACTTTAACTCTTTTGAGAATTTTTGACGTTTAGCATATGGCAATACTTTTAATAGTTCGCCTTGCATTTCATAAAAAGATTGACTTACATAAAGAGAAGCATGTATTTCATCTGCCCAATCGCTTTGATTGTTATCACGTAAATTAGCTATAATTGCATC
>CAZHSJ010000329.1:0-2012 GCA_964535225.1 Uncultured Candidatus Berkiella sp.
CATGTCAGTCGTTCAAGACAAGAAAATTTCTATTTTTATTTTGATAATGAAATCAAATTAAGTAACATCACCTATTTTTACCCTAATTGTGCCAAACCAAGCATTGATAATGTATCGATTAATATAGAAATGAATACGCTAGTTGGCTTTATGGGTAAAACTGGCTCTGGCAAAAGCACCTTAGCTCACATCTTAACCGGCTTGTTGCGCCCCACCAGTGGCAGATTTACTGTTGATGGCAACACCTTAGATGACATTTCGGTAAAAAACCTTCAGGCAAATATTGGCTATGTTCCACAAACTATTTTTTTAACAGATGATTCCATCGCTAAAAATATTGCCTTTGGTTTAGAAGATAATGAAATAGAACTTTCGCAAGTGATACAAGCTGCCAAGTATGCAAACATTCATGATTTTATCAACAATCTACCAGAAGGTTACAATACCATTGTAGGGGAAAAAGGGATCCGGTTAAGCGGTGGTCAACGACAACGCATTGGTATAGCGCGAAGTTTATACCATAACCCTCAATTACTTGTTTTAGATGAAGCCACAAGCGCTTTGGATACCTTAACTGAGCAATCCATTATAAGTGAATTAGTATCGCTGCAAGATAAAATTACCATTGTCATTATTGCGCATAGAATTTCAACGCTAAAAGCTTGCAAAAACATTTATGTATTTGAAAACGGTAAAATTTTAACACAAGGCACTTATAGTGAGCTTTCTTTAGCCTCTGAAGATTTTAAAAAATTGAATCATGGATACTCTTAAAGGGACACAGTATGGAAAAATTAAAAAATTTAGCAAAAGAAAATATCAGAACAACGCTAAATTGGATTGATCTGATAAACGGAATGCGCTCATTTAAAGCAACGGGGAAAACACCCAATAAAGCCTATCAAGCCATGATTCGGCTCCATGGAAGAACCCATGGACTGTCTACAGATTGGATTGCCAAAAGGTATGCCACATTAGCACAAGAAGCAGCAATTACACCTTGCACCGGTATTCTCGGTCATTTAACCGTGCAGGATATTACTAGAATAAATCAACAGATCCGAGAAAAGGGATATTATGTTTTTGAAGAAGTGATTCCTGCCGACATCTGCGATCAAATAACGGAGTTTGCCTTAAAGAAGCCTGCGCTTATTGAATCAGACGATATGAAAGGGCACCAAGAAGAGTTTGCCATTTTTTCCGCAACTAACCCTATTTCAAAAACATATAAACTACCTGAAAGCACGTCAATAACTCACCCCTTAGTTCAAGATTTGATGGCTGACGATAGTCTCAGAGCAATTGCAAGAGCATATGTATGCTCTGAACCTGTGCTTGCAAGTGTTAACATTTGGTTTAGCCCAGCTTACCAACCCGCTGTTATCAGTGAGGCTGCGGCACAATCATATCATTTTGATATGTCCCGCTGTCGATGGCTGAATTTTTTCATTTATTTAAATGATGTTGATATCCAAAATGGACCACATTGTTTTATTAAATCCTCTCACAAACCTAATAAAAAGGCTAAACCCCTTTTGAAAAGAGGATATGTAAGAATTCCAGATGAGGATATTTATTCCACCTTTGGAAAAGAGAACGAAATAGAGTTTTCAGCAAAAAAAGGCTCGATTATTGTTGAAGACACCATTGGATTCCACAAAGGTAAGATTCCGACTAAAGGGTATCGCAGCATGCTGGAATTTGTTTATGCCGTTAATTTATTTGGCGGAGCATACCATAACTATACTATTCCCAATCCTTTAACTGAAAAGCTAAAAAAAGCAATAAAGGAAAATCACGTTTCATATCAACGCTATCAAATTAAAGATTAAAACAATTGAGTTAAAAAATGAGCAAACTTGCAATCCATGGCGCAAAGCCAGAAGTAAAAGAGAAACTGAAACCATATTATGGGCTGGGAGCATCTGAGGAATTAGCCGCCACTCGCGTCCTACGTTCTGGTTGTCTATCCGGATATTTGGGAAGCCCGGGAGAGAAATTTTTTGGTGGGG
>CAZHSJ010000330.1:0-2011 GCA_964535225.1 Uncultured Candidatus Berkiella sp.
CTTGGATCGATACGATATAGCCGACATTCTTTATAAGCCCTGGGTGCATTATATCCATTGCTTGAAGCTGCGTAGAGTCGATTTCTCTCTTTATCGATGACAAAGGTGCTTCCCCAAACTGAATTTCCAGAAAAACCTGCTTCATTGCGATTATAATTAACGAGATCTGCTGCTGTAGTAACATTCGCTTCATTAGCTGGGGTGGCAGCAAATACATTGTAATTAAGACGATGACCATTAGTCCATTTATCAAAATGTCCTATAGGTGGTTTAGACATATCAGGTTGGGTAAAATATTGTCTACGAGCAGAGTCTTCAGGTTCAGCAAGGGGATCATAGTCTAAAGGAGCCATATAGGTTTTCCATAAAATATTCCCTGTTTCAAGATCTAGTGCCACAATGCTGCCCTTATGGCCACAGCATGGGTAAGGTTTTCCAGCATCTGCCGGATCACCCGTAATACTGGCTCTTGTAGCGTTTCTTAGCGCTCTTTCTTCTCCTGAAGAAACACCTACGTAAATGACATTGTTATGGACCATTGGAGAGGTTGTAATTCGCGCACCATAATAGCGATCAACAATCGTGCTCCAAATAAGGGCGCCTGTGAATCTATTAAAAACGGCGACTCTGGCACCGACTCTTGGTGCGCAGCCGTTTACTGAAGGGGACCGATTATTAAGACAGACGGCATCACCACCTTGTGCGAATGTTTTCCAACCTGAAACCACAATTTTGTCACCTACAATGGCAGGCGATCGGGTGATGAGCAACCTGTCATCTGGGCCTGTGCCTAGTTCAACGTTTTTTAGAAGAATAGGCCAATTGGAATTTAGCGGTTGGCCGGTTTGCGTATCAACAGCATGCAGATAGCCAGATACATCACCCACGTATAAGATCCCATCCTTGACGACAGGGGATGATCTAAAACCTTGATCGGCAACTGCGCCGCCAGGTGATTCATATACCCATTTTAGATTAAGATTATTGATATTTTTTGGATCAATACTTCGAGATTCCTCGCTAAATCGTGTATTGCTGGTGTTGTTACCATCAAATTGCCATATCGCTTCTGGCGTAGAGTGAGGGCCTTTATCATGTGAGTTATGAGCAAAGATGTTCTGTGAGAATAGTAACGACACACCCAAGCATCCAAGTGACATCAACAGATTTAAATTTCTAGATTTAAGAATACATTTTTGAATAGCTAAATTATTTTTTGGAAAGCTTGAGTGCCACATACACAATTTCTCCTAGTAAAAATATTTTACTAATGAACTTTAACGTACATTCTAACTTTGGAGCCAAAACGAAGATTATAATAGGAAGGTTTAGACCATTTCATTGTAGGTGCTCCTATTTTGTTATTTATAAAAAATAAAATGATTTATAACCATATAAGAAATTTTTAATAAACTATTTAAAAAGGATATTAAGAAAGTTATGGGAAATCAATAAATATCATATTCCTAATGTATACATATTTGATGCTATTTTATTTTCAAAGATATTGAAAATAAAATTAAAAATATATATGGAACTTTTTGAATAAACGGAGGTTCTAACAAGCTCTACAATTGTATATGCAAATATTTAAATTGATCTTGTGTTTTGTTGGTATGTCCTTCGTATCCCTTCGGTAGTTGATAAAAGAGTATATCCGCTTTAGGTCACATTCGGAATGGCGTTTGGATCACAAGCATATTCACCTTTTTGAGGTAAAATACGACCCGAATTATATTTCCAGGGTAGTATTAATGAAAGCGCCAACCCCCATTGATTTATCAGCTGAAGCAGTTGCTGAGTTAAAACAAACTATAGAACAAAGCCCGATTGATAAAAAGACCAAAAGCCTACTTCTTGGTTTAATCGATTTCTGCTTATGGTTACAGTTTAAGCTGCAGGAATCAAAAATCAGCATCAATAGGCTAAAAAATTTATTTGGTTTACCAAAGCAAAACTCAGTGCCTACATTAACACCTCCTGAAGAACCCGTCTCTGAAAGTTTACCTAA
>CAZHSJ010000331.1:0-2006 GCA_964535225.1 Uncultured Candidatus Berkiella sp.
TGAAGTGGAACTAAAACTCGCCGTGAGTTTATCTTTGGTGGTGGCTATTCCTAAACGCATAAAAGGAATAAAGTAAGGCGCCATTTCATAAGCTATTCTTCCCGAAAGCCCGATCAAAGGCTTCGCCTCATAACTCACTTCGGAATTCCAGCCAATATTTGCGCCTACATCACTGAAAGCAACTTGAAAGGTATCGCCTATGTCCGGCCAATCGAGGTTCACTTCTGCACCCCATGTCCACCCATTACACTTTAATTGATAACCCACTAACACGCCCCAATATATGCCTTTGTCCGTATGTTCAACAATGATCTCAGTTAATGGAAAAGCCGGGATCGCGGTGTAAGCCATGGCAATATCGACATTGCCTTTACGCGTCGCATAATCTCCTGACACACCAACTAGCCAGTTTCCTTGCATTGCTGCATTTACTACAGAGGTCGTGAAGAAGATGGCGCAAAACAAATAAAGAGTGCGAAAAATTTTCATGAAAGTCTTTCCTCTATATTTTTTTTATTTTAACAGAAAGAATTTATATAAAGGCAAAAAAAAACGCCAAGTTGTGTAATCAACTTGGCGTTTAAAATAACCCTTAACAAATTACATGAAATTCCATATCCAAGAAACTTTACCGATATTACTTTGTGGATAACGGAATTTATGATTACCAATCATGGGTCTTGCTTGATCATCAATGAGCACACTTTCCGTACGGGTAAAGTTGTACTCAAATCGGATAGTTGAAGCACCAATGAAGGTAGGGAACTCTGCACCTACGCCAGCAACAAATCCATAAACATCTTTGGTTTTTGAACTGTAGTCAGCTTGTACAGGTCCAGGCACGCTTGCAACGAATGGGATAGGCGGGCCTTCATTTGGAAGCGTTCCATTATACGTTGTGGTACTAGTGAGCAATGCTTGATATTCCACTTGGTCTCGGCTCAGCTGTGCGCCTAAGCGTACATATGGCATAAACCCGTGAGTAACAAAATAGCCAAGCCTTCCAGTTAAAGCGTAAATATTACCGCGATCATAATTGATCGTGCCTGTAATAATATCTAAATAGGTTGGTACCGTGTAACTAAATTTACGGTTCTGTTGAAAATTTTCAAAATCAACCGTACCTTCTACACCAAACATGAAACGGTTATAGCGATACTGCCAGCCTGCCAGCAAACCCATTATCATACCGCTATCCGAATCGTTTTGACTGAAATCAACATACATTGGAATAGAGTTTGTAGTGATAGTGCCCGCAAATCCAGGAGGAGGCAGCGTGCCTGGTATTCCAAAAGGAGGAATATTAGGAGCTGTAAATCGGGAAATAAAATCTTGTTTTTGAGACATGAACCCGAGGGTACCGCCCACCAAGAAATTGTTTGTACGCACAGGCTCATCTATCAGATAAACATGGTGTCCCACAGGATGCCGATGATGGCTGTGGTGCTTATGTTTATGCTTGTGTTTATGTTTGTGCTTCTTAAGCTTATTAGCTTTCTTCGGCGCAACATCCTTTTGTTCAGTTTGTTCTGCGTTGTTGTCAGAGGTTTGTGTCTCTGCAGCAAAGCCAACGCCGCCAAAAAGAGTAGCAGCAGTAAAAGCGGAAAGAGCCAAAATCGATTTCATACGCATGGAAACTCATCCTTAATAACCATGAAATTATGTATTAAGTTATCAAGTCTATAATAGTAATACTTGAGCCTATAACAAGGGCTTGATAGCCATATTAACCGAAAAAGATCTTTATGCCAAATACTCTTACCAACCTTTTACCTCCACACCAATTCTAGATCTCTGGCTGCTTTCACTTCGTCTACTCGTTTGCAAGCTAATCGACTCGGTGCAGTGCGTACTTTTTCAGGATCGTGCTTCATTTCGCTATAAATTTGCTTCATCGCAACAACAAACAAATCTAAGGTTTGCTTGGATTCGGTTTCGGTAGGTTCAATTAATAAACACTCTGGCACCAAAGCAGGAAAATACACTGTAGGAGAATAAAATCCACA
>CAZHSJ010000332.1:0-1996 GCA_964535225.1 Uncultured Candidatus Berkiella sp.
AAAAGGAAAGATAAGTGACGGATGAGCATTACGCATGGTATTTATTTATCACTATATGGACAGCTAAATTAGTTTAGTCGCTCTTTTTGGCGATTTGCAAAGTAGAAAGTTAGTTAATCTCAGTCTATCCTTTATTGGGGTTTAAGACAAAATAGAAAAGGACATTCCTATGAAATTGACTGCAAAACTGCTTTTATGTGTTGGGCTCTTTGCATTTTATACCTTAGGCTTTTGCGATGAGTCCCCCTCCTCTGAGGCTATGACTGCTTGCGCGGATAAAGAGGAAGGCGATGCCTGCGAGTTTATGAATAAAGCGGGCACCAGTTTAGATGGGTTTTGCAAGGTTAATGCCAACGCCCAAGGTAAACTCGTTTGCGTTGCATCACAATAAATTGTGCTATTTAGCTTCCCAATGTTATCTATTGTGGCTTCCCTGATGACAGGCGTTCTAGGGTAACCGTATGATTAATTAAAGAATCTTGAACTGTAAGGATATGGATTTAGGATCATCGTAGGGGCGGGCCTCTGTGCCCGCCCTAATAAAATCAGGCTTTTTATCGGGACGACACAGAGGTCGTCCCCTACGGTGAGAAATTCAAGGTGATTCTAGTGCGATTGCCCTGTGGCTTCCCCAAGCAAAAATCGTTAGAATTTGCGTTTTCTGGATGTAAGGTGCAAGCGCCCTGTGGAAAAGCAATTGTATATAGAGACTTGGGGCTGTCAGATGAATGAGTATGACTCAAAACGGATGGCAGAACTCCTACAAGCAACACATGGTTTATCATTATCTAGCTCCCCTGAACATGCTGATGTTCTGTTAATGAACACCTGCTCCATACGTGAAAAGGCTCAAGAAAAGGTATTTTCTCGCTTGGGACAATGGCGCGCCCTCAAAGAAAGTAACCCAAACATCATTATTGGTGTCGGCGGGTGCGTTGCTTCACAAGAAGGCAATGCTATCCGCTCACGCGCGCCTTATGTTGATATCGTATTCGGGCCTCAAACCCTGCATCGTTTGCCCGCCCTACTCAATCAGGTAAAAAGACAAGGCAGACCCGTCATTGATATTACTTTTCCGTTAATAGAAAAGTTTGATTGTTTACCAGAGCCCAAAGCAGATGGCCCTACCGCTTATGTCTCCATTCAAGAAGGTTGCAGCAAATATTGTTCCTATTGCATTGTGCCTTATACCCGTGGCGAAGAAGTTAATCGCCCCTTTGATGATGTGATTGCCGAAATCAATCATTTAAGCCTGCAAGGTGTAAAAGAAGTCTGGTTGCTTGGGCAAAATGTCAATGCGTATCGAGGGGTAATGCATGATGGCCATGTTGCAGACTTGGCCTTATTGATTCGCCATGTCGCTCAAATTAACGGTATTTCGCGAATTCGCTTTACCACGTCTCATCCCAATGAATTTTCACCTAGCCTAATAGAGGCTTATCGTGACGTACCACAGCTTGTTAACCATTTACATTTACCCGTACAAAGTGGATCGGACAGAATATTGGGATTAATGGGGCGCGGCCATACCGCAATTGAATACAAATCTAAAATTCGTCGCTTGCGTGAAATCAGGCCCAACATCAGCATCTCGACTGATTTTATTGTGGGATATCCTGGCGAAACAGAAGAGGATTTTGCAGCAACTATCAATTTAGTAAAAGCGGTAGGTTTTGATTTATCCTATTGTTATATTTATAGTCCCCGTCCAGGAACACCTGCTGCTACGATGACTGATCTGCCACTTGATGTTAAAAAAGAACGGTTAAGTAGGCTGCAAGCGGTGTTGCAAGAACAAGCAGATAAAATTAGCCAACAGATGGTTGGCACAAAACAACACATTTTAGTGATGAGCCCTTCTAAAAAAGCCGCCAACACACACCTGTATGGAAGAACGGAAAATAATCGCGCGGTGCATTTTGAAGGCGATAAGTCATGGGTTGGGCAATTTGTGGAAGTACACATCACAAAAGCAAGACCCAACTCATTGGTCGGT
>CAZHSJ010000333.1:0-1977 GCA_964535225.1 Uncultured Candidatus Berkiella sp.
ACTCAGTTTGTCCGCAAATGCAGTTAAATAAGGTGACATGCGTAACCCATATTTATTAGCAAATTCCTGGATCTCTTCTTTAGGTCCTAGCATCGCTAGTGCACTTCCATCTTTAATTTCCATTTTACGCAGCGGTGGGATTTGAATGCTATTTCCTATTTTAAGTCCGATAATTGCAATAGAAGGAGGAAGCAAACTTTCCCATTGTCTTAACGTATTGTTTGAGAGCGGGCTAGAAGGCGGCACGCGGCATTCACAAAAATCAGCGCCAATGCCATAAATACGTTTAAAATATGCTGGCGATCCCCCGTTGCCACCAAGGGCCTCACTGGGAGGCACTTTAGGTAATATCCACTTTTGCAGCAATGTAAAATATAGCATTCCCCCTACTAATAGCACCAAACCAATTGGGAAGACACTAAATAACCCTAATGGCGCTGTGAGATTACCTAGCCTATCGGTAAGGCCATCAGAATTTTCCAACAGACTGTTCAGTAGTATTAAAGGGCCTGTTCCCAAAGTAGTCAAAGTGCTTCCTAAGATGGCACAAAAACTCAAGGGAATAAGTAAACGAGATTTTGGAATACCTGTGACGAGTTTGATTCGAGTGATCACGGGCAATAATAATGCGACTGTCCCCACACTGCGTAAAAATCCTGCAAAGATGCCGCTTACCCCCATTACTAGCAATCGTATTCTGCTTTCATTAGCACCACCTAATCGCGTGATATAATAGGCAACTTTTGCTACCACGCCACTACGCTCAAGACCTGCACTCATGATCATTACACCAATTAAAGCAATCACGGCATCACTTGAGAATCCTGAAAAAAGGGTATTGCTAGGAACTAATTTGGTGAGTCCTAATAGTACAAGTACGAGGCAAGCCACGACATCTACCCGTACTATCTCTGTGACAAAGAGAATGACGGTGATAGTAATGATCCCTAGTACTAAAAATATATCGGCTGTTAAGCTGGGTACGCCAAACACTATTAACCTCGGTTACGGGCGTAAAAATAGAATTTTTATCAATATATTATTATTATAGAAGAGGGTTTACTTACTTGCTTTGAAAGACGAGATCGCAAATAGCATGGCCAAGCCTTTGTCCACGCTGTTCAAACTTGGTAAGTGATCGCTCATAGCCAGGGGGGGCAAAGTTTCCTTTGCCAAATGCGTTAGCAAATGCTGGGCAGCTATCAAGAACAGCTAACATATGATCAGCATAAGGCTGCCAATCAGTTGCCAAATGAAAAAAACCATTCGGTTTAAGTTTATCCGCAACAAGCTGAACGAACTCTGATTGCACAATGCGTCTTTTATGGTGCTTCTTCTTCGGCCAAGGATCAGGGAAAAGTAACAGCACCTTATCCAGGCTGTTATCTTTTACAGATTTTACAAGCACTTCTACTGCATCAGAAGCAAATACTTTCAAATTAGTCAAACAATGAGCCTGGGCCTTTGCTAATAAACTGCCCACGCCAGGCGCATGTACTTCAATCCCTATGTAATCGTTTTCAGGATGAGATTGTGCCAATGTAAAGAGCGAATCACCCATCCCAAAGCCGATTTCTAAAATCCGCGGTGCTTTTCTAGCAAAAACTTCATCCCACTGATAGATCTTGGCATTGATTTCTAATCCATAGTGATCCCATGCAGTAGACAATGCTTCTTTTTGGCTTGGCGTGATCCGCCCTTGGCGCAAAACATAGCTGCGGATGGCGCGGCGAGGCTTTTCTAATGTAGTCATTTAACTTATTTAACGTTCGAGCAATAAAAAAGAGGTGATTCTACTAGATATATTCAAGTCCGTCGATTTTTGTCATAATACGTGCGATTTTGCGGGTGTAGTACAATGGTAGTACCTCAGCTTCCCAAGCTGATGACGTGGGTTCGATTCCCATCACCCGCTCCACACATTTCTCCCTTAGCGTTTAGAGGCCTCTATGAAATCCATTGTTCGCGTTTTTTCTT
>CAZHSJ010000334.1:0-1971 GCA_964535225.1 Uncultured Candidatus Berkiella sp.
ACGCAAAAAATTGTTCCCAGTATACTTCCCGCGGTAATGAACATAGGATCTGATCCCTTAATACCGCTATGATACTTGGGATCTCTCAGGCTGCTCCCGCAGCACAGGATGCCGATTAGGAAGCATATTTCCTCATGATGGCGCCAAGGATTGGATTGTTCTTCAAAGCACTTTCCTGAGGCGCACATTCAAATATTTCTCGTGCTGTTTGTTTTTTCTCTGTATCATCTTTAATATCTGCTTTCGCATTGCCTAAGCGTAGCAATTTCACTGCCCGGGTATCTTTATCCGCACGCAGGGCAAGATGTAATGGGGTAAAATGCTTATTCTCCGTACTATCAGCACAATCAATTAGCGATGATCCATCGTCTAACGTCATTGTACTCATTTCTTTCAGTAGAAATTCAAAGGTGTCTGTATCTGCGTGTAACGTCGCTCGGCGTAACGCTTGACCTAAATCGGTTGTTTTAAATTGTGCTATGAGCGCTTCCAAAGAAAATAAGACTTTTGCTTGGCGATATTGCATCCTGTTATGTAAACTTTGCACATAAGAAATGGTGGCTCCTTTAGCCGGATTAAGGGCAATACCCTGTTTTTGCATTAAATTGGTCATATTCACACTAGGATCCAGTTCTTTAATAACCTTCACCAGCGCTTGAAACTCATACGCTGTTTTAGGTGTTTTCATGAGTAAGGCTTTAGTGCCCAAAGCGCTTAGGTTTACCCAGCTCACCTTTTCAAGAGGGGCTTGGGTAACTGCCTCTAGTCCGTTGTATTCTACGAAGGCAGGCTGTTCACAAGAAAAAGGGCTTCCTTTAAGCTGCTCAAAAGATAATTTTGACACAAGCCCACTTAAGGCATAAGCATATAAAGAAGAAGGGTCTTCACAAAGCTGCTGAAGCTTGCTTTGACATGCGATGATGTTAAAACCAACCCCCACTTGGGTTAGTCTCTCACATAGTTGTTTTAAAATATTGTATTGTAGTGCACTGTTGGCGCCGTGAATGTTGATAATGTTAAATTGTTCTGTAACAGGATCCCATTTCGCGTCTATCACCTCAACAGCACCAAAGCTTGCCCCTGGGTAAAATAGAAACTGCTTTCGCCCTGATGCTTCATGTTGTAAAGCTAAGATTTGCTCAACTAATTCACCAAGCGCATTAGCACAAAGCGTTTCGGTGTTCTTTGCTGTTGTGTTAAAAATGATTTTTCCATTATACGGCGCACCAAACTGCTGTGCACGATCATTTTTTCTTTGAACCTGTTCGGTAAGCGCGGCCAAGGATAAGGTTAGCCGGTCATCTCGAGAAAGTTGTTGCTGGCGAAGGTCTTGAAAGTTAACAAAAAAAGTATCATGCAGTGCATGAATACTTTCGTCTTGGCAATGCGGCAAATGCGCCAGCTCGAACTTATGCAACCACTTTCGCATCGTAGCGATTAGCTCCATCACTTCATCAGGATGTTCATGATCTTGACAAATAATGCACGAATTATAAGCAAGAATGCATGCAAACAGAGAAAAATACCCGGCGACGAGATGATAGGCGTCTGTATTTAATATCGAATTGGCTTTTTTATATTCATCCAGCGCCGTAAGAATATAAGAGCAGGCAGAAAAAGCTTTGATATATCGCTCATTCAAAGAATCATAAAAGCCTCGGTAGGCCTGTTCTTTAGTCATCAACGGTTGTTGCGCCATTGCCATTTTTTTATTTAATTCTTGCAAGTGAGCATCTTCAATAAGAAATTGCGCACGCTCTTCAATCTGGGCGGGTGAAAACAAGAAAACCGGTTTTAAAAATGATTTTATGTTGCCAAGTGAAGCAGCAAGCGCAAGCCCTGGGCCAGATGTTTCATTAATGGTGGGGGTAAACGGTACGATAAGCGCACCAAAATGTTTATTTGCAAAATCTAGAATGCTTTGAAAGAAGGCTAATTGTGAATCATCAAGATGAATCAAAGGTTTAGGCA
>CAZHSJ010000335.1:0-1952 GCA_964535225.1 Uncultured Candidatus Berkiella sp.
TTTTCGAATTGAATTTGATCTGGCAACACTCGCTGGCGTGTTAGCCGTTATTGGATATTCACTCAATGATACTATTGTGGTTTTTGACAGGGTTCGTGAAAATTTTCGTAAGGTCCGCAAAGGAACACCCCGTGAAATTATGGACTTATCGATTAACCAAACCTTATCGCGTACTATAATGACTTCAGTTTTAACCTTATTAGTTGTCGTCGCGCTTTACTTTTTTGGCGGTGAATCTTTACACGGATTTTCGCTTGCGTTGATTATTGGTATTCTTATTGGAACGTATTCTTCAATTTTCGTTGCAGGCGCTTTAGCGTTAGCAATGGGTTTGAGCAGAACAGATCTTGCACCTACGACTAAAAAGTTAGCAGATGATAGACCTTAATTCTTTGTAGGGGCACACACAACGTGTGACCCTACGCAGAAAAAGATCGAATAAAAATAATTTTACTAACTTAAATGACAAAATACACTAGACATTTACCTAGATTGTTATATAGTGTGCGACCATAATGATAACCTTTATGCATCCCAGAAAACGCATTCCAGAGCGCCTTAGCGTGCTTATGTCAGCTTTAGTAATTTTATTATTAATAGCTGTATTTGTTGCGACATTTAATAAAGTCGCGCATGCAAGACACAATGCGCTTAAGAAGCCGCTGATCGGTATATTAATGAATGACGGTGGACAGGGTGGTTATTCGCAGTTTCCTTGGTATGCTATTCGACAAAATTATAGTGAAGTGGTGGCCGATCTGGGTGGGATCCCTGTTTTTATTGGCCATGATATTCAATCCCTAGATGATTATCTTAAAACGCTAGATGGAATAGTCTTAACTGGCGGTGATTTCCAATCTTCAGAAGAAGTATTTACTACAGGCCTAAAACGAGAGGTTGATCCCAAAAAACACCCTCGTGAAGCACTGGAATATGCCTTAATTAAAAAAGCCTATGCCCAGGATGTCCCCATTTTAGGGATCTGTGCCGGAATGCAAAACATGAATGTGGCCATGGGCGGCACACTTATAAGAAGTTTAAAAGAGACGCTAAAAACCCCTATAGAGCATCGAAATGAACAGCGGGACGAAGTTCAGCATGGTATCAATCTTGTGCCTAAAACCAAATTATATGAGATCATCAAAACCAATGCTCTGAGGGTCAACAGTAATCATAATGCAGGAGTAGGGCGGATCCCAGATATTTTAATTATCAATGCGCGTGCGACGGATGGCGTGATTGAAGGAATAGAATCCCCCCATAAACGCTTTTTTATTGGGGTGATGTGGCATCCGGAATTTTTATTATCCCCAGAAGAAAAAATGCTCTGGAAAGCTTTTATTGACGCTTCTGCAAAATATCAGCAAGAACGAAGTTAATTGATCTTATTCTTTAATTCAAGTCGGAAGTCAATAAAAATGTTCTTTGCAAAGATCTTGCAATTGTTGATGGATCTTAGGTGAAGCAGCAAGAATGCTTTTCCCGTTGAAAATATCTTGATTGCCATCCACCGTCGTGACCCAGCCGCCCGCTTCTTGAATAAAAAGTGCGCCCGCAGCAAAATCCCAAGGCTTTAAGCCAAATTCCCAGAATCCATCTAATCTTCCTGCAGCAACATAGGCTAAATCTAAAGCGGCGGCACCTGCACGGCGAATGCCTGCGCAGTTAGGGATCACGGCTTTCAGGAAATTAAGATATTGGTCGAGATAGCTAAAATCTCTGAAGGGAAAACCGGTGCCTAATAATGCATGATTGAGTTTTTCAGCACTGCTGACTCGTAACCTAGCGCCGTTCATTTTGGCGCCTGCACCCCGGCTTGCACTAAATAGTTCATCTCGAATGGGATCATATATGACGCCATGTTGGACTTTATCTTGGATTTTAACGGCAATGGAGATACAAAACTGCGGAAAGCCATGGATATAATTCGTGGTGCCATCTAAGGGATCAAT
>CAZHSJ010000336.1:0-1945 GCA_964535225.1 Uncultured Candidatus Berkiella sp.
GCTACGATCAAGAGCCCATATTCAATAGAACTAAACATATAAACTCTAAGCATCTTAATGTTTCTGCTCAAGAGTTTAAAGAGTTGCTCGTTACTTTTGAAACCATTGTGCTATGCTTGCCTATTTATCTAAAAGCCTTGGATAAATACAAGGAACGAAGAGCACAAAAAGAGATCAATGAGAATATTCCACTTAGTTTTCAAGCCATCGCAAATCAAAAATGGGTAGAAGCGCTTTTTAATAAGTCTGTTTTGTTAGATAAAGTGAACATTTTGGACTTGATTGACATTAAGGTGTCTGAAAACGGCGTTGTTTCCTATGAGAAGGTACCTGATTATGAGCAAAAACTAAAAGCGCAGCAAGAAGCCCCTGACATTGTTTATGCAGATGATCTTTTTGAGCCTAAACGCGTGCATGTACCAGGATTTAGTGCGCATAAAGTCCTAGCAAGTACTGCCGTGCAAACTGCCGTGACAGTTGATGAAAAAATGAAATTAGGGATGAAATAACGTATGAATAAGATTCAATCTGTTAGTCACAAAATGCAAGTGCTTTTTGAAACCCTGTTAATTCTCGTACCTTTGAGCACAATCTGTTATTGGGCATTTTACGAATTTTTAAGCGAAATTGGCATTACCTGGTTTATTTCTGATCTTCCTGATGAACTTTTTACGATTAACTACACCAGCAAGTTCTTTGCGGCCATTATTACGCTTATACCTGCATCCATTATTATGTATGGTGTTTTTAATTTAAAAAAATTATTTTCTAACTATGCTAAAAATAATATTTTTACACGGGAAAATGTCTTAATTTACCGAAAACTGTGTAACACGTTATTTGCGCTAGCAATGGGTAATATTTTAACCCTTCCATTTTTATCCTTAGCGCTTACTTTTCAAAATCCACCAGGTAGCCGCTTTATATCGTTCACCTTTGGTACCTCTGAAATTATAACGCTACTTATAGGCTTTATTTTATTAACCATTTCTTATGTCATGAAGAAAGGACATGAGTTAGAGTCTGATAATACCGTAGTGTTATAAATGTAAGTCATGCCAGCGAAGGCTGGCATGACACCATTTAGATCAAAGCACTAATACGGAATGACTAGTCTTAATAGAACCAATGAGAGGTTTTTCCATTTGCCCAGCAGGTTCCTTTTTCGCACATCGCTGGGAAGCTTTTTTCACAAACTTCTTTCATTTCCTTTGAGCTATGAATGGATTTATTTTCATACCCGGTAGGAATACAGATACCACCTTGGTAGTGGCCTTTTACACGAACTTGACCCATGACAAAGGTTTTGCCTTCTACGGGGTAAGCGCCTTTTTTAGCAGCGGTATCGCTGTGATTGGAATAACACGCAATATAGCAGCCTGGGGAGTCTTTATAGTCATTATTCACAGGCAACACATCTGCCTTTGCTCCTTTATAAGCCTTATGCGTTAAACCCACCTTTTGGCTATAGTAGACTTTAATATCATCAGGCAGTCTCATATCATCAGGACGCATAGAAGAAGCTTGCGTACTTAAAGGTAAGAGCATTGCGGCAAGAATAAATTTTAAAAGACGCTTGTGATGTGTTTTCATACTATATCTTCCTTTAAAACGAAATCAAAGTGCCAACCTCAACGTACCGTTGAGCATGTAATTGGTACTTCTATTGTCGGTCAGCTTTTGGAAAAGTTTAATGTTCTCCTAAATTAACCTTAATAAAACTGTGTTCTGTATAATTGTCGCACTTCCTCCTTTCATGTATTTAAATGCAAATATTGATTAAAGATAGGTCAATTATTTTTATCATTTTTAAGTAAAAAAACCCCATCGATCACTAGCCCTTACCCTTTTGATGTGATTTCATATAATTTATACAGCTGAACAAATGCAGCGTAGACCATTGCAATTACATCTATTTGCATGAGGGAAGTGAGGTTATCAATGA
>CAZHSJ010000337.1:0-1940 GCA_964535225.1 Uncultured Candidatus Berkiella sp.
TGTGCTTGGCTTAAAAGGCCTTCGTAACTCAAAGCTGTTAAGTCAGGTTTGCCTCCAGATACTGGCCCACCGAAAGGATTCAATGTAATCCGTTCTACAAGTAACGCATCTAGAGTTTCCGACTCAAATTTATCTGTCATTTTATTAGCATCCATTACGTATTTTGCACCTGTATTCTTGTCAATATCTAGTGTCTGCCAACCTTTTTTAAGCCACGTATCGTTATTTTGCCCAACACCAATTGCAAGATAAAAACCTGGAGGTGCTTTTTCTATAGCTGCCTTACATGAAGTGGCTATTTCAGGATTGAGTTTATTTACTTGATCAGATTCGTCAAGTACGCGTTGCAAAATTGATCTATCTCTGGGTTTAAAATCCGGCCTTTTTTCAACAAAATCAGTCATTTCTTAATATAACACACTAATTTGAGCGGAAGACCCATTTTTGAGGGTTGGGGATTCGTTTATCTTCTGATAGTAAACTTACAGTTATGATATCAGTACCAGGTGTGTGTTCAAACGAATAAAATTCTTGCTAATCCTAGGTCCAAAATCATCGCGTTCTACAACTGTGTGAACGTTTATTACTGTAGATTCTTCTTGCTTAGGATCAAAGTTTAGGGCTCTAACCTTGTATTCAACTCCATTTTTGCCCAATAGAATTTCGGTGTGTGCAATGGGTGTATTCGAACCAGCTGCTCCAAACGCAGACTTAAAATCAAAGTCACTGTCGTGCAAAAAACTTAATCTCGAGTTAATCTCATCATTGTTTTCGCCTTTTACTAGTTCCCAACTCTTACTTCTTAAGTCCATAAGTGCGGCGTTTCGCAAACCTATAAATCTTGATCTGTCTTCAGGTGGTGGCGTTTCCATATTATTCTAATGATATCAAATTTTTGCTTTTTTGGTATCGATGGCAATGAAAGATGCTGCCAAAATAGTTGTTATGGGAACTGCTAAAATTAAGCCAATGCTTGCAACCAATGTTCTTACAATCTCTTCTGCAATAATTTCGTAATTAATTATTTCAGTAAATGGGTGAGGGTTATCTACAAATAAAAGCAGAAGTGGCATTGCGGCACCTGTGTAAACTAGGATAAGCGTATTAACAACAGAAGCTATATGATCTTTGCCAATATCCATTGCCCGCGAGTACAGTTCTGTGAATGAAATTTTAGGCGAAGCTGCCTTTAATTGTTGAACGATGGCTGCTTGAGATACTGTAATGTCATCTAGAATACCAAGTGCTCCAATAATAATTCCGGCCAGTATTAAACCTTTGATGTTAACAACTCCTTGCTTTGCGGCTGACAGAAAACTGGCCTCTTCAGATGCAAATCCCGACAACTTGGTTGCTTCAAGAAAAAATGAAGCAAGAAACCCTGTAATTATCAACGCAATTATTGTGCCAATCGCAGCCATTGTGGTTTTTTTGTTTAGACCGTGTGACATATAAAAAGTTATTGGAATAATAAAAAGCGAGGCGATAACAGCTATTAAAACTGGGTCGCGGCCTGCCAATATTTGGGGTAGTACAAAGCTAAAGATTATTAAAAAAGATAACGCCATTCCAACAATAGATGCAACACCTCTTTTTTTGCCTATTAATATGGTTGCAACGATAAAAGCAAAAAATAGCCAATACAATGGGGTTCTTCTGACGTAATCGGTGATGTAGTAAAAGTCTTTGCCGTCTGGGTCTACAGAACTTGAAACAACAATTTTATCTCCAACTTTATATTTAGGAATATTTACACTTGGTATGTTCCCGTTTTCTACTGTAATGGTGTTACCCTTAATTTTGCCTTCAGTTACCAATAAAACTAATTTTTGATATGTCTGATATTTATCTGTTCCGTTATATTGTATTAGTTTTTCTTCCGCGATTGCTGTAACAACAGCTTCAAGCCGTTCTTCTTTGGGTGGAGATTGAGGTTGAAG
>CAZHSJ010000338.1:0-1938 GCA_964535225.1 Uncultured Candidatus Berkiella sp.
GATGAAGGAACATTCTATGTTAGCAAGCATGGTTCGCGATGATATATTACTTTCTAGAACAAAAGAACATGCACTTAATATATTTAAATTTTATGTAAAGGCGCTTGAGAAATGCATGGATATGAAAGATTACCATGCGGCCACTGCAATTTGTGCAGCACTTCAAAATCCTAATATTTCAAGATTAAAGTTTTTACAACAAGATGAACAATTTATAACTTCATTACAGGAAAACACAGAGAAGCTGAGTGCTAATAAAAACTATAAAGTACTAAAAGGAATACTTGATGATGACTTACAATCACAAAGATCTCCAATTTTATATCTTGGATGCACAACGAATGCCTTAGTTACAAGTGATGAGATCCCTTTAATGGTTAATGATGCTCAATTTTATAATTTTAGTAAACTTAAAATACTTGGAAAGGAGTTGAGAAAAGTTCAACAATGTCAGGAAAGTGCTTATATTCTATTGCAAGAAACTAAAAATGAAAACCCCGCATTTGATATTGGGAGTCGGACCAGAGTACAGAGATTAGATGACAAAACGGTTTATGATCGTTCAAAAGCGCTTGAAAAACAAACAAGCGGTAAAGTCTTAGAATCGCTCACTGAGATTATCATTGCTTCACTCAAAGCACAAACTCAAGCAGCACTAAAAGAAGCAGCTAACGTAGAGCTTGAAATTAACAAACTCAGAAATGTGTTAGATAATCCAGGCGAACTCAGTGCTAAAGAATGGGAGGGCATTGTGAGAAGCCAAGTTGCAAGCGTAAGGGATTCTCATAGTCAAGCAATAAAAAGAGCAGATGAGATAGGAGTTGGCGCAGAAAAAGCTTCCGAGCATCTGCAAAATGCAAAAGACGATCCTTCTTTAAATGAATTAATGAATGAATTAGACAAGGTGAAGGAGGCAGAAGCAACAGCAAGAAAAGCGGCAGATAATGCTGGAGTTGCGATTCAGAATCAACTCGATCTTATTGAGATTGAATTGCAATCGCGTGCAAAACTTGCAAGAAAATATGCGGATGATAAATCAAAACTGATAGATCCCACTACTAAAGAATTGAAAAAGCTTAATAAAGCAATTAAGGAAAATGATGCCAGAATATTTAATATCGGTCAGCAAAAAACAATTTTACGTTCGGTGCTGACTAAAGCGAAGAGCAAGTTTGAACCTCCTACGCGTGAGAATGTTCAGTCTATAAAGAAGCCTGAACATATAGAAACAACTGTGTCCGCCCCACCAGCCCCTCCGCCTTTACCTCCTAAACGAGAAGTAACACTATTATCGAAATACACTTTAAAAGTAGAAGACAGAGACAATTTTAATGCTGAAGCCTTTAAAGTTCAATTTGAAAAATATATGGATGAACTAAATTCAAGTATCCATGAAGATACAGAACCTAGCATTAGAGAAAAGCATTTAATAAGAGGCATGCGACTTTACTTAAAAGAGTTTGCGAAGGCAAACTATGAAGGATATGATCCAACAGCAGAAGATTTTCTATCACATCCTATTGAAATTGCTTATGCGGCATATAATAAGCTTGAAGATTTTACAGCACAGTATGATAATATTATTTCAATGGAGGCACTTGAAGATTTTTACGTAAATCAATATTTAGCAGCCTTAGAAGAAGGTTTAGGTATAAAACTTGATGAAAAGGCTGAGGGTAAACCTGAAGTGCAGGTTGCGCCAGAGCAAGTAAAAGAATCATCGCAGCCACCCATAGTAACATCAGCAGCTGCACCAGAAACAAGCTCAAAACCAGTAGTTCAATCTACTGCGCAACCTGTGCAATCTGTGAAACTCACATAACCCCCAGCACAACCAGTAGGCTTTTTGAGAGGCTTATGGAATGGCTTTGTAGGACTTGTAAAAAGTGGCACAAATTTTGTCAAACGTATATTGTTTGGCAGCGAAGCATCAGAAGT
>CAZHSJ010000339.1:0-1936 GCA_964535225.1 Uncultured Candidatus Berkiella sp.
CACAGGTTATTTTTCAATTAAGGCGACATCTTTCCTGACAGAGGGGGATACGATGAAACCACAAGGGTTTGGTTAAAAACCACCATGTCTGTTAAAAACGATTGGGACATTGTATGGCACTAATAGTTTTCTGGAGCTTGAAAAAGCTTGGGGTTTGCAGATAAGCAGTACTGCAAACCTAGATCCCGATGGGTGACTGAAGCAAAGCAGCGCTTTGTATTCAAAAACGAGAGAACAATAGTCGTGCAGGTAAGAATATTCGGATTTACACCAAACCAACAAAAAGTTCCCCATATGGATCGTGACAAAGTCATTATTTAAATGGGTTCAGATTTTTATTGCCTATTGACACTCAGCCTGTTAATGGGTGACCCCGTTTTTATTTAATCGGATAAGCAGTTGCGTGATGCCTAATCTCCTGGGAGTGCTAGGTCGGGGTCTGACCCCGTTATCTTCTACCACCGATCCATTTTTGCATGCCACTCATCTCACTACAGTTGATATCATGTTTTGCATGTAGTTAACTTTATGACATTATTTTTTGTATTCATTAAACCCTTGAGGAATTAGGCATGTTAACCCCCACACAAAATTTAGACGAAGCATATGTACAAGCGGCAGGTTCTGGAAACATTGAAGCGATGGATTACATATTACAAGTCATGCTGGATCTTAATACACAAATTTCTCAAGAATGTTTTGATCGTGCCTTATCTAACGCCGCAAGAGATCTCAATTTTGTGGTAATGACAAAATTACTCGATGAAGGCAGGGCAAACGCATCTAACTATTCTTTCTTGGCTTACTTAGGCTCAGCCTACTATCAAGCGGCAAAATCAGCAAATATAGCATTAATGGATAGATTGTTAGCGCTAAAAGTTGGTGAGGGTTTTGTGCAAATTCCTCAAAACTTTCTTGATGGTGCACTAAGAGATGCTGTTACATCTAACAATATGGGGATGATGACAAAACTACTAGAAGAAGGTAGAGCTAACCCCAATTCAGAAGACACCGCTGGTTTAACTCCTCTCGAATATGTAATTAATTTTTATTCACCAGAAAAAAAAGCTGCACTTATAAAATTACTTGAGGATAATAGAGTTATCCCAACTGATAATACTTTAAGAATTGCCTTTGATAGGCGTAATAAAAAATTAATATTAAAACTGCTAGACAATAACAGAATGAATCTCACCGTACATTCTTTATCAAATGCAATATTTTTTGGTGATAATGAAATTATAGAAAAAATATTACACGCCTTACCAGACAATGTTGATTTAACCTATTGTTTATCTCTAGTTGTTACAAAAAATATAGAACTAGCAAAACGACTTCTTAATGATGGCAGATTTAACTTAAAAGCTCTTTACACTTATGTTGAGTCGCCTTTTGTATCATATGAAACAAAAAAAATGATTTATTTGCACTTGCCAACATTATGCGAATATGCAAGTGAAGTTCATTCCGGCTCTGGTCTTCATTCAAATTATATTCCAATGGTTTTTGGAAATACAAATTCGAATTGGATGAGGGAATTACAAATTGAGCAGGCAAGCACATTTGGTCTTGCGCTAGCAAAAAATGATCTCCCAGAAAACGTTGCCGCTTGCATTGCGTCCTTTGTGCCTGGATTTCAAAGCGCTAAGTTCATAAGACGCGGCTATGAGATTGGTAGAAAAAATAATCCTCATTTTAACCTTGATTGGTCTGATTGGCTTCATCTTGGTGGGCCTTTATACTCACTCTCAAAATGGTTGCGTGGCAATGATGATAAAAAGGCTCTTCACGCAAATCCTGAAGTTAATAGCCATGCGATGAATCGCCTGAGATAATCATCTAACAGGCTCTTCTTAATTTAAAGTTCAGAGAGATGGGGGTCAGACCCTGATGAATCCCCATAAGTTTTTTAAGAAAAGTGAGTAAATTCAAAGAA
>CAZHSJ010000340.1:0-1910 GCA_964535225.1 Uncultured Candidatus Berkiella sp.
ACCGCAATACGCCGTTTACGGGATCCTTGGATGAGAAGCGGGCGTCGCCGTTCTTTGAGGGTCATGGAATTAATCACTGCCAACATCTGATCTAAAGATTTATCATTCGCCTTAGCTTTAGCCTCAGGAGGTAATGAAGCCACCCCGGGCATTTTATCTAGCATACTGGCAATGCCGCCCATATTTTTCATTTGCAACAATTGAGAGCGAAAATCCTCAAAATCAAATTCTTTTCCTTTACTAAGCTTCTTAGCAAGTCTGTCCGCTTCTTGTTTATCGACCTTGCGCTCTAACTCTTCTACAAACGATAGAATATCGCCCATTCCTAATATACGAGAAGCGATCCGGTCCGGGTAAAAAGGCTCTAAGGCTTCTATTTTTTCGCCCATCCCTACAAATTTAATCGGTTTACCACCCGTCACTTGGCGGATCGATAAAACAGCGCCGCCTCTGGCATCGCCGTCTAATTTAGTGACTATCACCCCTGTTAAAGGCAAAGCATCATTGAAAGCTTTTGCTGTGTTAGCAGCGTCTTGGCCCATCATGCCATCCACCACAAAAAGGGTTTCAATCGGTGAAATCGCTTTATGAATATGCTGAATTTCTTGCATCATGGCATCATCAATATGCAACCTTCCGGCGGTATCGATAATAACAACATCTACAAACTGTTTTTTAGCAGCACTGAGGGCGCCTTGCGCTATCGCAACGGGAGATTTCTCGTTACTTTCAAAGAAACTTGCTTGAACGTCATTGGCCAACGTTCTTAATTGATCAATAGCAGCCGGGCGATAAACGTCACAACTGGCCACTAAGACAGATTTTTTCTGGCGTTCTATTAACCATTTCGCTAATTTTGCGACACTGGTCGTTTTGCCGGAACCTTGCAAGCCTGCCATTAAAACAACAGCAGGTGGCTGGGCAGCCAAATTCAACTCAGCGCAAGTTTCACCCATGAGGCTGACGAGTTTATCGTTCACAATTTTAACGAGCATTTGCGCAGGTGTCAGGCTCTTGCTTACTTCGACCCCAATAGCTGCTTCTTTGAGATCTTTAACTAAACTCTTTACGACTTCTAAAGAAACATCGGCATCCAAAAGGGCATTTTCGACCTCTTTCAGAGTTGCTTTCATATTGTCTTCGCTGAGCTTGCCCCGCCCCACGACATTACGGAATGTTTTACTTAAGCGTTCGGTC
The DNA here is from genome assembly GCA_964535225.1 of Uncultured Candidatus Berkiella sp. Classification (GTDB taxonomy): domain Bacteria; phylum Pseudomonadota; class Gammaproteobacteria; order Berkiellales; family Berkiellaceae; genus Berkiella. The sequence goes on from CAZHSJ010000340.1 coordinate 1,198, forward strand.
AGACTCTCGAACATAAAATAACCTCTATAATTGGAAACTTGTTCTCTTATCTGCGTAGGGGCAGACCTTGTGTCTGCCCTCTTAAAGGGTGCACACAAGGTGCGCCCCTACAAAGAAAAAATCAAAGAGCGGGGCAAGCATAGCAAAAACAACTTAGCTATGCGATTATCATTATATTAATCTTGGCAAAAATCTATGAACCTATACTATCTTGGTGTTCTAACTCTTTTGACCTACTTAAGCGTCGCACTCGCTCAGGGATTACACCTTTTTGGTTTACTTACTTGCTCCAAATGGCGTTATTTTGCTGGCTCAATTTTATGCATCTTTGGTCACGGCTGGATCCTGTACCAACTTATTGAAATGCCTCACGGCCAAAATCTAGACTGGCTTGTCATGCTTTCCTTTACATTGTGGTCATTAAATATTCTTACCTTGTTCTGCTCTATTACCGCCAAAATTGAAAGTCTATGCGTACTCACCTATCCTCTTGCGGCATTATCTTTGGGAGGAGCTATGTCTTTTGCTCACATTGCGATCGTTGATACCAAGATGCAGCCCATCATGATGGCCCATATATTTATCTCACTCTTTGCAATGAGCTTATTATTCTTGGCAAGCTCACAAGCCATCTTAATGGGATTTCAAAATTCCCTATTTAAACGTCACCACGCTTCCCCCATGCTGCGCATTTTGCCACCTTTGCAATCGAT
>CAZHSJ010000341.1:0-1906 GCA_964535225.1 Uncultured Candidatus Berkiella sp.
TACGGAGACACAATCCTCATATTGCAAATAACCTTCGAGAACCTCTTTGGCAAAGTGTAGTTTTCTATTTTGTGAGACATTTGCTTGGTCGATGTTTCTCAAGTGTTCAATAATATCTTGAATATGTGTGCGATGTTCAGATGAGGCTTGCGGGGGGGGGCTAAAAACTCATCATATTTTTCAATTTGCGTTATTAGCGTTTCTATGTTTGCATCTTGCCCCATTGTTGACATAATTTGGCACCCTTTGATGTGATATTGGTATGCTTATTAGTCAATGGCCACCCAAAAAAAGTTCAAAAGCGTGTAGATCCCAGCTTGCGGCCTCTAATTGATCCCCGCTCGTCGGCTTAAGTGACACGCCTGTAAATTTTTATTTGTCATAAATACATACAATGTTAAGATTCCCCTCCATTAATGTGATAACTGGCTTAGTCAGCGTTATCGACTACCTATCATCTTTGTAAGGAAAAGTAACATGCCAAAACGTACCAACCATCAATCCAAGAACCCAAAAAGACTTCGCAAAGATCAAGTCGTTGTTTCCCATCAGTGGAATGATGAAGCATGGCAAATAGGTGGCCTGATGGACACCATTGGTGGTTTAACGCAAGCGGTGAAAGTGCGGGGCTCAAGCTTTATTGAAGGCGCAAAACTTATCCAGCGCCAAGAAACAGGCTCACAGGAAGTTATTCCCCAATTGACTCAAATTCAGCAAGAATGGGAAGCAAAACAAGGCGATCTAAAGAAAAAAGATATTTGTGAACTACAAATAGCGCTAATTCATTGTTTAAATGAAACAATGTACGCTAAAAAACCAAAAGCCTTTAATACTTTGTTAAGAGAATTATGCAATGCAGAGAATCATCAAAATTGGCTAACAAGAAGAGCGCTTACCACCCGCATTGAAAAAAATGATAGAAAAGTTACGCGTATTGAACAACCCATTACAACCTTCAACCCCTTACAAACCCGAGCCTGGTTAAGTATTTTAGGTGAAGATAAACCAGAGTGGTTTACTCAATTACCGAGCTGGGAACAGCAGTATTTCACTGATAAAGTTTCAAATTGGGTATCACTCGAAGAGCCAAGGCCTAATCTAGGCGACTTTTTGGGCGCAGTGCCTACCACCATTCGACGCTACCCAGGTACCCCCAATGCCTATCTCTCAACCATTCAAGTTGTTAAAGGCGATAGAACGATTGAGGTAAAAAAGCTTCGTTCGGGAATGTTAGCGCCTTTTGACATGAATAAAAAAAATCAAGATCAAAAAAATGAAATCACCTTCATCAATTTGGCGCAATTTGCCGGTGAGGCGATCAAACTTATTGATGTAGGCGCTGATGGCAAATATACCTTATTGCTGCAAAATCTCTACTCAACGATGGTTGAGGTGGCAGGGATCTCTCCGTTAGGAAAACCAGATCCCGCCGCAGTTAAAGCGATGCAAGCTGCCGTGGAGAAAATGAGAGCGCAACTGCAAACGCCAGAGGCAAGACTTAAGTTCTACAAAGATCATGGTATTGCGGTTAAAGATGAAAACAATCCTCCAGAAATCGATTTGCTTTACTCCTTAAGACCAGTTAACTCGGCGCGATCCATTTCGCTTTACATGCAAGATAAATTTCTGAGCGAAGAAAACCAAAAAACCACCCAAGCTATCAGGGATAAAACAAAGGCGTGGTTAATGGCTAACCCGGATCATGCAGATAATCACATGATTGAATCTGCACTTGCACATTATCAGGCACTTGCGGGCCAAATGGAAAATAATCATTATTGGTATAGTGCCTTGAGGCAACAAGCGATGGATGGCGCTGGCTATTTAGGCTTAGTGAATAGCCAAAACCCTATTGCTGAAATGGCTGCCTATGAGCAACTTTTAATGGATAAAATTGGCATACGCT
>CAZHSJ010000342.1:0-1894 GCA_964535225.1 Uncultured Candidatus Berkiella sp.
AGGAGAAGGCACATATTCTTGCAAACTACCTGTAAGGCAAGAATTTACAGCCATACTAGTTTATTTTACCGTCTAAAATTAGGTGAGTTTTTTGGTTTTGCATACTTTCTTTGGAAATTTATTGAATTTACTACCTAGTTTTTAAAATAAGTAAAAAACTACCACCGAATCTAAAGGATTGAATATATAAAGGGAAAATCTTCAAAATTGTGTAATTGGAGCCTGTTGAAGTCGAGCGCTTGACGATTTAATTAGGTACAAATAAAAAAAGACCACAGCTTTTGCCTGTGGTCTTTTTAGATATATATGATAACTACCTGGTCGATCAACCCATAAAAGACGACTTACTAATTTTTATTCACTTCTTCAAACTCAACGTCAGTAACCTTATCATCTGAAGTTGTACCATTTGCAGACTCTGTTGATCCGCTAGAATGTGCTTCACCACCACTATTATTTTGGCTAGCCTGGTAAATATCTTGACTGGCAGCCTGCCAGGCTGTATTTAAGGAGGCAAGACATTTTTCTATACCATCAATGTCTTGTGCTTTATGAGCCAACTTTAATTGTTCTAGAGAAGTTTCTATTGCAGATTTTTTGTCTGCTGGTATCTTTTCTCCAAATTCCTTCAATTGTTTTTCAGTTTGAAAAATCAAAGCATCTGCTTCATTTACCTTATCGACCCTTTCTCTCATCTTTTTATCTACATCAGCGTTCATTGCCGCTTCATTTCGCATCTTTTCTATCTCTTCTTTGCTCAAACCAGTGGAAGCTTCAATACGGATATTCTGTTTTTTATTCGTTCCTTTATCCAAAGCGCTGACGCTAAGAATTCCGTTGGCATCAATATCAAAGGTTACTTCGACCTGAGGGATTCCTCTTGGCGCTGGCGGTATACCATCTAATATGAATCTACCCACACTCCTGTTATCTTTAGCCATGGGTCTTTCCCCTTGTAGGATATGAATTTCTACTGAAGGTTGATTGTCAGCTGCCGTTGAATACGTCTTTGCCTTTTTTGTCGGAATGGTCGAATTTGCCTCAATAACAACATCATAAACACCACCCATGGTTTCGATACCTAATGATAATGGGGTAACATCAAGCAATAACACATCTTTGACTTCCCCTGTAAGTACTCCTCCTTGAATGGAAGCGCCGATTGCAACTACTTCGTCTGGATTTACTCCTTTATTAGGTTTCCTTCCAAAAAATTCTTCTACCACTTGTTGAATTCGAGGAATTCGAGTTGATCCCCCTACCAATATTACTTCATCAATATCATTTTTAGTCATGGAAGCATCTCTCAAAGCATCCTCGCAAGGTTTTAATGTTCTACGCACTAAATCATCTGCCAATTGCTCAAATTTGGATCGAGATAATTTCAACACAAGGTGTTTTGGAACGCCATCCATTGCCGTAATATAGGGCAAATTAATTTCTGTTTCAGATGAGCTTGAAAGCTCAATTTTTGCTTTCTCGGAGGCTTCCTTAAGGCGTTGCAAAGCCATTGGATCTTTTCGCAAATCGATATTTTCTTGGGATTTAAATTGATCGGCCAAAAAATCGATAATAACATGGTCAAAATCATCACCCCCAAGATGAGTATCCCCATTGGTAGATTTCACTTCGAAAACACCATCTCCTAACTCTAGAATTGAAATATCAAATGTACCTCCTCCAAGATCATATACCGCAACGGTCATGTCTTTGTTTTTCTTATCCATTCCATAGGCTAAGGCAGCAGCGGTTGGTTCATTGATAATTCTTTTTACTGCCAGACCCGCAATTTCACCTGCTTCTTTTGTAGCTTGTCTTTGGGAATCATTAAAATAAGCCGGAACGGTAATCACGGCTTCAGTAACTTCATGACCTAAATAATCTTCCGCTGTTT
>CAZHSJ010000343.1:0-1889 GCA_964535225.1 Uncultured Candidatus Berkiella sp.
TCTTTTTTGCAGATCGATTAGCTTCGCTTTGATAATGGTAATGATTAAGTAGAAGGTACAGGTTAAATCCTATCCACTGCCAAGCAATAAAGGCAGTTAAAAGATTGCTTGCTAAAATAAAGAAAATCACGGACGAGATGGTTGCGATCAGCTGGCACATAAAACGTACCCTGGTATGGTCTGATAACAAATATCTTGATGAGTACATAAGCACAACGGAGCCTAAGGCCACAACGAGAGTGAGCATGACGCCTGCAAGATGATCAAGTGTTAGTCCAACTTGTAGGACCTTTTCCGATAGGTGAATTTCAATATGAGGGGATATTTTATAACTCAGCCCTATCAAGGTGAGTACAAATACACCGGCAGCTAATGACAAGTACCCCATAGCTATGTTATTTTTCTGAGTTTTTATCATTGTAAGTTTGTGCCATCAATTTGGTTTTTTTGAAGTATCGTCAAAGTGTGGCATAATGTAAAATTCACTTTTGTTATAAAACACATCATTTTTAAATTATGAATGTTACGCTACATCAATTACGTGTTTTTTATGAGGTTGCCAAGTTCAATAGCGTTACCAAAGCAGCCGTGCATCTACACATGACTCAGCCTGCTGTTTCAAACCTTATTCGTGCATTAGAGCACCAGATTGATGCCCCCGTCATAGAAACACTTCATCGTAAGCTCTACATTACTGAGGCTGGAAAAATTCTATTACAGACATTCGAACACATGGATAGAGAGCTTAAAGAAGCAAATACGCAGCTCAATTTGTTGAAAGGTAAAATAGTTGGGACGATTAAAATTGCGACTGTCTCAACGGCAAAATATTTTGTTCCAAGGCTATTAGGAGCCTTTAAAAGTCAATTTCCAGATATTCATATTGAGCTAAAGGTAAAAAATCGATATGAAATTATTGAACGTTTGAAGCATAATTCAGATGATTTCGTTATTATGAGCCAATTACCAGACATTATGTCTATTGAGTATCACGATTTTTTTGAGGATGAGCTTGTTGTTGCAGCAAGTTCCCAGCGTTCAAAGAGCTTTAATCAGAAGGATCTGTCGCTGAAAATGTTAGTAGATGAGTCTTGGTTAATTCGTGAAATAGGTTCTGGTACGCGGATGGCGATGGAGAGTATTTTCAAGAAATACAAATTAAAGCCCAATATACAGATGGAAATTGATAACAATGAATCAATTAAGCAGGCAATTATAGGAAACATTGGTATTTCGATATTGTCACATCAGAGCATTGAAATTGAGCAAAAGGCTGGTCTTATTAAAACCTTAAACGTGGCAGAATTTCCAGTACGCCATAAATGGCATCTTGTAAAGAATAAAGGTAAAAAGTTACCGATTGTTGCTCAAAAATTTTATGATTTTGTTCGTATGCATCCTAACATAGAAATATTTAGCTCATAGAGTTCCGAAATGTCGATAGTATTTTACCCTAAAGATATTCAACAAGTTGCTGACTGCTTATTAGCCGGTGAGGTTGTTGCAATACCAACAGAAACTGTCTATGGCTTGGCAGCGATCATTGACAACCAATCGGCCGTAGAAAAAATATTTGAATTAAAAAATAGGCCTCTAAATCACCCGTTAATTGTCCATGTTGCTGATATAGAGACATGTTTAACTTATACAGAAAATTTGCCAAAGTATGCGCTTAAATTAGCTGAAAAATTTTGGCCTGGTCCTTTAACCTTAATTGGTAAAAAATCAAAATTAATTAAAAATTATATTACTGGTGATCAAAGCACCGTTGGGATCCGCATACCCAATCACTCTGTTACGCTAGATCTTTTAAAGCGCATACGCTGCGGGTTAGCGGCACCATCTGCGAATAAATTCGGAAAAATCAGCCCTACTCAGGCACAGCATGT
>CAZHSJ010000344.1:0-1858 GCA_964535225.1 Uncultured Candidatus Berkiella sp.
ACGCAAGCCATGGCTGTGTGAGAGTTCCTGTTAGGGAAGCACAATGGTTAAACCAAAATTTTATTAAGGTGGGTAAAACCAAAATTAGTATTTCGTATAATTAATGTCTTAGCGGGTAAAGGATGAGGGGCTTATTGTTGATTTATTCCCCCTCATCCGGCCCTGCGGGCCACCTTCTCCCCAAGTGGAGAAAGGATAAGAAATGAGCACTGCTCAAGTAAGCAATCAGGTTAAAATAAAAATGGCACAGTGAAGTGCTTAAACATTTCGCCGCCTTCTTTCTGAATTACTAGAAGAGGAACTTTCGCTTAAATCACTGTTTGCATCTTGATTAGGTTCTTGATCAGCTTCTTGCTCTAATCCCTCGTCTTGCTCTTCCTCATCATTACTTGAATTTTCACGCTGTACACGTTCAGCGAACTCTCTATCATCTTCTTCTTGCATTTCCCTTGCCATCAACTCTGCTAATGCTCTATCTGCTTCTTCTTGCTGTTCTTTTTCTCTTAATAATTTTTGTTTCATAAAAAGTGCTTGAAACTGCGGCAAAACACCTGAATAAGATGGTGAGGACGATGGCGTTACAGATTCAACTGTGGGTGCAACCGTATCTGCAATTTTAACAGAGTCTCTTGCAACTTTCGTGATCAGTTCCTTGATTTGTTGGTTAGTTAATTCTGGTCCTAACCGAGATAACCTTCTACCTATAGTGTCTGCTACCTGCACTGTTCTTTCAAATAATTGCACAACAGTATCTTCATCTCTTTGAAGATCAGCCAAAACGGTGCGGTTTTGTTCTTTTTCTTTTTCTGTAACGGGTTCTTTATTAAGATAAAATTGATGTAACATTTGATAGGCGGAATGATAGATATCATCAAAGTCTTTTTCATTGATTAACGGCAATTCTCTTTTTAGATTGGCTTTTAAGTCAACATCGACTTCACCATAAGCGAGTGTTTCAGAACTTGCTGAAATAGCGTTATCCGAAGTAACCAATGTGACTATTCGCTCAAGTAACGCTTTTGCATTGGGCTGAGTTTTAACCGATTCAAAGATAATTTCCATTGCTGGATATATATAGTCATCTTTTAAGCGGGCATATTGCCCCTGTGTTGGTCCATGAGTTGTCATCAATAAGCCCCCTTATGCGAATGAGGATATGGGGCTGTATTTTATCAAATTGTTGGTAAGATCACTAGCAAGTGGGGGCACAAAGCCCCCAGAACGCTCTAAGTCTTAGCCAACCTCATTGCCTGCCTTATATACTCAAACTCCTTTTCACTAATGCCAACGCCATGGTGAGATAGCACATTGTGCCCCCCTTCGGTGTCGTACATTTTTTGTAAGGATTTTTCCATTTGGGGATCTTTCCCCGTAAAAGCATCAATTAAAACATTGGCTTTCTTACCCATTTCAATAACCTTAGGTGAGTTTAGTGCTAACCCTTGGTTAAAGGCTGATTTAAATTCCTTAAATAGATTTTCCCAATCAGCTTGTAGTTTTGCCATTTCTTCCTTGGAAAGCGCTTTTTCTCTGTTTTTCAAGGTTTCTATTTGTTCTGGTGTATAATATTTTTCATACATAGCGATTGCCCTTATAGTCTCGATAACGTTATCTATTGATAACGCTTGCTGTAGTTCTAACGCTTTAATTGTCGATTCGATTCGATGATAAAGCACCTTTTGTGTCTGCATTTCAATATGTAAACGATTAAGATGCGCTTTAGCCATATCTTGAAAAGGAAAATCCTTTTTCTCTAAGCAAAGCTTTATTTGTCCCAAAGAAAAGTTCATTAGCTGCAAAAGTAATATTTCTTGCAGTTTTTGAACGTCTCCTTCAGTATATAAACGATGCCCTGTTT
>CAZHSJ010000345.1:0-1855 GCA_964535225.1 Uncultured Candidatus Berkiella sp.
ATTTATTTAGTGGATTCCGGTGGCGCTAACCTTCCGCACCAAGATGAAGTTTTTCCTGATAAAGATGACTTTGGTCGCATTTTCTTTAACCAGGCCATTATGTCGAGCATGGGGATCCCACAAATTGCCGTGGTGATGGGCTCCTGCACGGCAGGGGGGGCTTATGTGCCAGCCATGTCAGATGAAAGCATTATGGTTAAAAACCAAGCCACTATCTTTTTAGCGGGCCCTCCTTTAGTAAAAGCTGCAACCGGAGAAGAAGTCAGCGCTGAAGAACTGGGTGGCGCTGATGTGCATTGCCGCATTTCAGGGGTTGCTGATCATTATGCACAAAATGATGAGCATGCCTTAATGATAGCAAGAGACTGCATCAAGCACTTGGCCAAAAAGAAAGGGATCCCTATTCCGTTGCAAGCCCCTAAACCACCACGTTATGATGCAAAAGAGATCTATGGCCTTATTCCGCCCAATCTACGCACCCCGATGGACATGAAAGAGATCATATTACGCATTGTTGATGACTCAGATTTTCATGAATTTAAAGCACTGTATGGTTCAACCTTAATTTGTGGGTTTGCCCATATTCATGGTTATCCTGTTGGCATTTTAGCGAACAATGGGATCTTATTTAGCGAGTCTGCGCAAAAAGGCACGCATTTTATTGAATTATGTTGCCAACGTAAAATTCCGCTTATTTTTCTACAAAATATAAATGGCTTTATGGTGGGGAAAAAATATGAAGCCGGTGGCATTGCCAAAGACGGCGCAAAAATGGTCACCGCCGTTGCCTGCGCCAATGTGCCAAAATTAACGGTTATTGTGGGCGGAAGCTTTGGTGCAGGGAATTATGGCATGTGTGGCAGAGCCTATGATCCCCGTTTTTTATGGATGTGGCCTAACGCCAGAATATCCGTTATGGGTGGGGAACAGGCCGCCAGTGTATTAGCGCAAGTTAAAAAGGCAAAAATGCAAAAAGCCAATCAACCGTGGGCAAAAGGTGAAGAAGAAACTTTTTCACAAAGAATCATTGAACAATATGATGAACAAGGTCACCCTTATTATTCCAGCGCCAGGCTGTGGGATGATGGGGTGATAGATCCCATCGATACCAGAGATGTGTTAGGTTTAGCCTTAGCGGCGTGTTTAAACGCGCCTATTAAGGAAACCCAGTTTGGAGTTTTCAGAATATGACCACTGATAATGATGTCGTACTAACCAAAATACAAAATGATGGCGTTGGCCTTATCACCCTTAACCGTGAAGCGCAACATAACGCATTTGATGACACCATGGTACAAGCGCTTATTACCGCTTATAAGCAAATGGAACAAAGTCAATTTGTTAAAATCATCTTACTCAAAAGCAATGGGAAAAGTTTTTCAGCAGGCGCCGATTTACAATGGATGAAGCGCATGGCCAAATTTACCATTGATGAAAATCTACGGGATGCAGGGCAATTAAATGAATTGATGCATACCATTTATTATTGCACTAAACCCACCATCGCGATGGTACAAGGGAATGCCTATGGCGGCGGCATAGGATTGGTGGCTTGCTCGGACCTTGCTATTGCATCAAGTAATGCCCAATTTTGTTTTTCTGAAGTCAAGTTAGGCCTCATTCCTGCTGTGATCAGCCCCTTTGTTATTAATGCCATCGGTCCTAAAATGGCCAGAAGTTATTTTTTAACTGCACAAATTTTTGATGCTAATAGAGCAAAAGAATTAGGGCTCTTGTATGACGTCGCATTGCCTGAAAATTTGGAGGCAACAACCCATGAGCTGGTTCAATCCTTGCTCAAAAACGGCCCCCATGCCCTAAGGGCCGTGAATATGTTTATGAATAAAATACCCCT
>CAZHSJ010000346.1:0-1852 GCA_964535225.1 Uncultured Candidatus Berkiella sp.
GAGCATGGTGTGCGCGCTGATAATATTGTAAAAAACATGTTACAGCATTCTCAGGAATCTGGCGTTCAAAAGGAAATGATAGACTTAAAAGCCCTCATGGAGGATAACATTCAAATTGCTTTAGAAAGTTTCCGCGGGACAGCAGGAAAGTTTGATGTAAAACTTGAAAAAACATATGATGAAAGTTTGGAAAAAGTCCTTGGTGTACCGCAAGCGATTGGCCGGTTGTTTATCTACCTAATTGATAATGCCTTATATGCCATGAAAGAAAAGCAAACCACGGCTGGCCCCGACTACGAACCGACGCTTTGTATTTCGCTCGTGCAAAAGGACGAGAGCGCCATTATTAAGATCAAGGATAATGGAACCGGGATCCCCAAAAAATTGCTCGATAAAGTCTTTGAACCTTTTTTCACCACTAAGCCCACGGGTAAAGGTAATACTGGTCTTGGTTTGTCGATCTGCTATGATACAGTAGTAAAACAACACAAAGGTGAAATACGCGTTACCTCAGAAGAAGGTGTTTATACCGAATTCACCGTTGTGTTACCCGTCAATCCAAGAAAGTCATCGTAACAAATGGATCTGTGATGATAAAAAAATCTTTATTAGTTAGCTTGTTGTTTAGTTTAAGCTTGGGACTGCTTGCAAGCCCTGCCCCGCAAACCAGTGCAAAAGAGGCCCCCGCTGATGCGGGCGCAGCCCAAGAGAGCGGACAATATTCTACCACTTCCAGAGAATATCACCTTAAAGCGGCCTTCTTGCGTTATGTTGCCAAATTTGTTGAATGGCCAGCAGACTCCATGACAGCAGGCACCATTAATTTATGTGTGCTTGGGCTTGTGCCTTCCTTTGAAGCCTTAAATTCGATTGATGGTAAAATAGTCAATGATAGAACCATTGTTGTTTCAAAAATTACTGAGGTTAACGAAGCAAAAGGCAAGTGTCAGATTTTATTTGTTACTAAAACAGAAGAAGACAAAATAAAAACTATCCTAAGTGCCGTTGATACGCTGCCTATATTAGCCTTTGGTGATATGGAGCGTTTTGCAGAATTGGGCGGCGATATGAATTTTTATATTTTAAATAATCGCTTAGCAATTATGATTAACCCCCCTTCGGTTGAAAAGTCGCGTCTTAAAATTAGCGACAGAATGCTTAAAGTGGTAACGGTGGTACCGCAGGTTTAGGGTTAGTCACAGGTAATGTCATCCCGAGCTTGGGATGACAATCACCTCTTTTTTCTATGATACTTTGCTTCTGACCATCGAAATTAATTCATTATCCTCCAGCTGCGCTGCAAACAAACCTGCATAATAACTTTTGGAGGATCTCCACGCTCTGTTTCCTGGCAAAGTCGCACTAAACTGATTTAAATAGCTTTTTGATGATTTTACCCCTATCAGAAAAGCCTCTGCTTCCGCTTGGGTCAGCTTTTGGTAATTTCTTGCTTCCCCCGATTTAAAGCCCACATAACAGGTATGCATTTTTCTATCCCACCAGAACCATGCCAGGAGTGTGATTGGAAGGGTTAATAGAGGTAGGCGCGTATTTATCAAAGAGGAGCTAAGTGTGATTACACTAAACCACACAAATTTAGTTTTGAAGTTATTGATTATCATGGCATCCCTGCTATTGCTGTTTATGTATTTTAGCCCTAAAATCCACCTATATTTACATTATTTTTGGCCAAAAGCATGAAACAAACAAAAATTTCCTTACCTGAAAAAAAGCTCATCGGCATGGCGGTTCGCACTAATAATCAAAACGAAATTGATCCCATGACGGGTAAAATTTTCCCTATTGTCCGCCAGTATTTTCTCGAGCAGCTATTTAGCAAAATACCATATCG
>CAZHSJ010000347.1:0-1841 GCA_964535225.1 Uncultured Candidatus Berkiella sp.
ACCAAGCGATAACCATAGGTTTGGTTGGGAGAAAGCAAAAAGCTGGAGGGTTTAACCTTCTCACTAAGATCTAACACCATGCGCACGCCATTATCTCTTGTTGCATGGCGAAGTCGAATGATCCCAGAATCTGCTAACGTGCTCTCATCGAATTTTGCTTTGTACTTAGCATCGATGATATCAATAACAACCCGGTGAGGATTATCTAAGGTGAAGAGTTTATAGGAAACCGTGTCGGACAAATCAAATACCAATCGGGTACTATCAGGGGAGGCCCAAACACGAAGACCTTCTACATTTTTTTGGGCAAAAACGACCATGCTTTGGCATAGCAACCAAACTAAAAGAATGGTTTTTAATTTATACAGTGAGCCTTTGCAAAACATCCTTGCCTCTTACGGTATTGGCTTTAATAACGACTTCTCTTATGTGTTCTTCTATTTCAATAAAAACCTGAATGTCGCACGGCGGCAAAAGTGTTTGTGCTTTTTCAGGCCATTCAACTAAGCAATATGCCATTGGCTGAAAATAATCCCTTATACCCATATATTCTAGTTCATCAGGTGAGGTTAACCGGTAAAAATCAAAATGGTATAAGGTGTTGGTTCCTATTTCATAAGGCTCTACTAAGGTATAGGTAGGGCTTTTCACCTTCCCCTGGTAGCCCATTGCGCGCAAAAAACCACGCACAAAGGTTGTTTTCCCTGCCCCCAAAGGGCCAGATAAATAGAGCGTGCCCCCCTGATTAACACAAGCTTCATAGAAACGATGTCCTAAGGCTTGCATCGCTTCTTCATTCTCGATACGCAACTTTTTCATCACGATACTTACGATTCAGGGTTTATTAAATTACGAATATGTAAAAACAGATCACTTGCTAACATCCCTCTTACGCCCATCGTGGCTTCTAATTCACCTGACATCGCGTGCACACTTAACGCTAACATTGCCGCACTGGATAAGGGTAATTTTTGAGCGATTAAACCACCAATGAGTCCAGCGAGCACATCACCTGTCCCGCCGGTTGCTAAAACGGGGTTGGCTGTGGCCTCAATGGCAATGGCGCCATCGTCGGATACCACGATTGAGCCTGCCCCCTTGAGCACAATAATGCCCCCATATTTTTGTTTTAATAACAGGGCGGCCTCAATTCTCGAAGCTTGAACTTCATGCACCGTTTTATTAAGCAATCGTGCTGCTTCGCCCGGGTGAGGGGTTAATACCCAATTTTCTCTTTTATGTGGAAATCGAGCCAACCAATTTAAACCATCGGCATCAACCACCAAGGGTTTTTGAACGTTAATTGTTTCTTCAAAAAACTTTTTCCCCCAGGCATTTTGACTTAGTCCAGGTCCGAGCACGATAACGGTTGCTTTATCGATGAGCTCTCGCATTTCTTTGGGAGAAGCAAAACTATAACACATGACTTCTTTGGGAGCGCGCGCTAACAGCGGAAGGCTTTCAGGTGCAACCACGGCACTCACCAGCCCTGCACCAACCCGTAATGACGCTTCTGCTGCCAGGCAAACGGCACCACTATAACCACTTTGCCCACCGCCAATAAGACATACATGGCCATTATCTCCTTTATGGGAGGATAATGTGCGCGGCTTTAGGGCATTCACAACTTCCAGATAGTCAATTCGCCAAGCACAGGGTAAAATGTGTGAAAACACACTGGCGGTAATGCCAAGATGATCAAAAATCAATTTACCAACAACTTCGTAGGCGCCACCTGTAACGAGCCCTACTTTCATGGCAATAAAAGTGATGGTCACATTTGCCTTCACTGCCTTGGTAAAAGCGCCCGTATCTGCGTTTAACCCTGAGGGTATATCTAA
>CAZHSJ010000348.1:0-1825 GCA_964535225.1 Uncultured Candidatus Berkiella sp.
ATGTAATACATTGCGCAGAAATGTAGTCACTGAAATCAAATTTTTGTTGTTATGCGGAGAGCTAATCTACATTGAGAACCGATGCGAGTTGGGTAAGATGTTCTGGGATTTTTTCAAGTTGATAAGAAACTTTGCGCCCCTTAAATACTGAAGCAAGGCGGATGGAGCGCAAATCATCCAATAGCGCATCGATATCATGTGGATATTGCGCCCTGTCTTTTGCTTTTCTAAAAACGACAAAAGAAAGTAGATATGCAATAATACAAATAAATGCATGAACCTTAATTTTCTGGTCAGTCCAATGATATTGAGGTCGGACGGCGAGGTGATACGGATTTTTTAATGTTCTGAAACTATATTCAACTTTTGTCTTGCTTTGATAGGCAGTGATAATTTCCTCTGCTGACCAATCACCTCGATTTGTGACCAAAAATTGCCTTCCAAGAACTGATTCTTTAAGATCAGAGAAGGCATTAAAATCGCAGTAGTAAACGAACTCAGTGGATGACTTAATTTCATACTTCAAAATGTCAGTTACAAACTGCCCACGAACAATAGAATCTAATCGTTTTTTTATTTCGTCTATCGTAAATGTCTTTTTCCCTTTTAGGATTCGCTGAAAATTAGCTAACTTTTTATACTTGCTATCAAGATGTTGCAATATACCATTAATTTGGCCATCTTTAAGAAGATCGGAAACAAACACTACGCAGGTACGTTCCTTGCCCCAAATAGCCTTGGTTGTCTTAAATGCCAAAACCTCGCCATCGTTTATTTTGATTGTTGATAACTTTTTATTCGCCTCTTGAATAATTTCTTTGAAGTGTGATGGGGCAAGCGATCCAATAAAATACAAGGACTCTTCAGCATCAAGAAGAGCAAAGTTATGTTTTGAATTATTCCCTTTGTCAAATATCAGAGTGATGTTAGCCACCTCTACAGAGATAGCACGAAGTCGGCAGAGTAAACTTCCGATTGTTTCCTTAAATACTGTAATATCATTTTTGTTCCCATCATAGGTTTTATGAAATACAGGAAATTGCTCGTGTTTGGATACAACAAGAGCAAGTCCAACCTGCCTGAGATCTGTACGTTTTTGTTTATTTTTCCCTCGTTTAGCAATTGAACATCTCTGGTTAGTAGAATCAATAAATGTAAAAAAATTGGTTGTATCAAAAAAAAGTTCCCTTAAATCTGGCTGATAGAGTGCTAATAATTTCTTAACAATCGCTTCTTCGATCTTATCAATGCTGTCTTCCGGTAAAGCATGCATTTGATCCCAAAAATGTTGCGAATCAAGATTCTTTAACGATAGTTTAAGGCGATGTTCAAGAGAAGTTCCCTTACACCAGTCGTACCATCCACGCTTACTTGTCATACAACAAGCTCTGCCTATCGCAGCTAAAAGCAATGAAGTACCAACTGTTAGACCATCACGCATGTGACGACTATCCTCTGGTAGATTTGTATCGATAATATCAACAAGATTCATTTCATTAGCAATATTGAGGAGTGCGGTGGTGTCACCATGGCTGTATGATTTTATTACCCCATTATCATGCTTTTGTATTCGCTCAAGAAGCGTTTCTGCTGTACCAAGATATTCAATGATCACGGTACGTGGTTTGCCATTAATTCGCCGACACTCAACAATAGACCAATATTTTTTTCCACGCGATGTGCGCGATTGAATGGACGCCATCTTTATACACTCCAGTGACTACTATGTGTGTATAGTATGCATATATTGCATGTTTAGCAAGGCTAAATATTATATTTAAGTAGAACAAATCCAGTGACTACATTTATGCATAACGCATTACGA
>CAZHSJ010000349.1:0-1802 GCA_964535225.1 Uncultured Candidatus Berkiella sp.
TAGATGAATTTATTAACCAGATTCTTAAGATAAAAAGCAAATATCATTTAAGGCTCGTAAAGGGAAGTCATATTATTTTTCCTAAACTTTACAAAAGAAACGAGGCTTATGTTTTGCAAAATAAAGATGGGCGTATCGTGTTCGTGATCCCGTACTTAAACCAATTTACGATGGTAGGCACCACAGATGTAAACCATTCTGGAAACCCTTACTCTGTAAAGATTGATCCTCAGGAAATTGAATATCTTTGTGATTCAGTTAATGAATATTTTCACCACCCGATTCTGCCACGGCAGATCCTAACTTCATGGTCGGGTGTGCGTGCACTTGTAGATGATCAATCTATGAATATTGCATCTATCAACCGCGGATATAAACTGGAATTGAACACGAGCGAAGACAATATCCTTCCCTTGATCAATGTTTTTGGCGGAAAATTAACTACCTACCGCATGCTAGGCGAGAAAGCGGTTGACATGCTAACACCATTTTTTAAAGATTGTACATCGCAATGGACTGACAAGCGCCCGCTACCGGGAGGTGATTTTCCGGATAGGGATCCTACCGTTTTGATAGAAGAAATTGCGCAATGTTTTCCCTGGCTGCCTTCTTCCCTAACACTTCGATATGTTCATAGCTACGGTACTCTCACCTATGAACTCTTAGCAGAGGTTAACTCTTTAGCTGATTTGGGGCAAGATTTTGGCCATGGTTTATATGAAATCGAAGTGCGTTATCTGATACAAAATGAATGGGCTCTGACAGCGGATGATATATTGTGGCGCCGTACTAAATTAGGACTGTTATTTACAGATTCTGAAAAAACAAAATTAGAAAATTGGTTACGAATTCAACAATTTAACCGGGTCCCACTTTGCTGCTAAAATAGCAGGAATGAACCCTACAACAGCCGCAATTGCTACTGAAAGCGGAAAACCTACAATCCAAGACAGCCAATCGTCATGATAAGTCATATTTAAGCTAATGACCATTACATAACTCAATATTTTACCCAAAAATATACCACATACGCCTCCTATAGTGCATAATATTAGCGTTTCCCGCAAAAATTGATATCCAATTTTTTTTGATGTTGCCCCAAAGGCAAGACGAATTCCCACCTC
Organism: Uncultured Candidatus Berkiella sp.; assembly: GCA_964535225.1. Lineage (GTDB taxonomy): Bacteria > Pseudomonadota > Gammaproteobacteria > Berkiellales > Berkiellaceae > Berkiella. The sequence goes on from CAZHSJ010000349.1 coordinate 1,125, forward strand.
TTTTTTACGCTCTTGGACTAGGATGATAAGCAAATTTAAAATTGAGACCATTCCTAAAAAAAGGGTAATAGCAGCAAGGATCGCTAATATTTTGAGCGTGATGCTAACTTGTTGCTGTAGCGCTTTTTGAAACATTCGAGCATCTTTTATGAACAGCTGACATTGAGGACAAATATCGTTTAAGATTTTGGTAAACATTTGCTCTTCACTAAGCAGATCCCGTGTTCTTCCTTGTACAATAAAAGAATCAATGGTTGATCTTCCCTTAAGTCTTCCCATGAGAGGTAAATTAACAAAGATAGTGCGATTTACTTCAAAATCCAACAATGGATTAAAATCCTTTTCCGCTAAAACACCAACGATATGATAATAATTCCCCTCTATACTGATCAAACTCCCTACCACTTGCATATTTGTTCGTTTTTTGATATCACGTGCCACTTTGGCACCTATTAACGCAACTTTATCAAGGTTATCACTTGCAGCAAGCATTCTCCCCTCACTGGCAGACCATTGCATTTGGGTAAACATGCTAGGATCAGTTGCAATGATCATGGATTCAATTTTCTTTTTCTGCAAAAATGCGATCACATTGAGTAATTGATAAGGAACAATGTCAAATTCAGGCTTTAAACGGTCAGAAAATTCATTGACCGTCTGATACGAAAAATATTTATG
>CAZHSJ010000350.1:0-1798 GCA_964535225.1 Uncultured Candidatus Berkiella sp.
CTTGAAGTTTAAACCAATTTTCAATCAGCGGTGTGCTTGTGTGAAAAACAAAACAGCTGTTTTTATTAAGTACACGGCCGTAGCTAAAATAATTGAGGTTAGAAGAATCAAAAAGTGGTTTTGAGATTTCATTTATCGCTGCTGAGGAAGTAAAACAAATATGATTTGGGTTAATTATCACAATTGAAACTCACTGAATTAGTATGGTGTTCTTTTTTAAAATTGAAATTAAGGTAAAACCTTGGATACTTCTAGATATATTTTAACACAAAACCATTATCAAAAAACTAATTTGAGAAAGTCAACTTAGCGCAGTATTAAGTTATTCTAATCTCAATAGAATTTTCCCTTACGCTTTTTTGTGGCTGTTTTAAAGTTATTTTTCTTCCCATTTTATAATAGTGATGTGTGATGAACGCTTTTGCTTTTTCTTTTGCAATTCTTCTTGGTGGGAGTGGTTCTTCTTCTTTTTCTCCAAAATTTTTTTGCAATGTTCTCATTTTAGAAAGTAATGCTTTTCGTAGCTCTGTATCATGCGTTTTAATTATTTGATTAAAGCTGGTGTTTTGCAATAATATCTTTATCTGCTTTGCTTCCTTTGCATTAAGTTTTTCACTATGCAAATACTTTCTAATCATGTCGATATTACTCACAATAAGCGCTAAAACCCCTACTCCATGTTTGATTTGACTCAACCTTTTTATATAGTGGATGTTAGGGGTAATACATATCACTAAGGCCAACACAGAGGAAATAATAGTAAAATTGGCACTTTTTTCCTTGTTTTTTTCTGAAATTGCCGCAACGGCTGCTTGATTTTGAAGCTCGACCAATTGTTTCATCGTCTCATACATGCCAGTAAAATCTTGATGGATCTCATTAGGCATAAACTCACTCACCTTCGAGAACAGTTGCTTTTTTTCAATAAATAATTCTCTTGTTTTGTCTATTTTTCTCTGTATGTCGCAAAGGGTTGCCTCAAGATAATCTTTTACTTTTTTACGTTGGTGATGAGGCGACAAGCGCGAAAAATCCGGTTGTGATATCAATGATGCATCGCTTAATATAGTAAACGCTACATTTTCTAAAGTAATGCTATTCTTTAGATTGCTGAGCATATCTTTTAAATATTCAGATTGAGCTATAGTGAGCAGTTCTTGTTTTGCTAATTGTTCTTCAATTTTGCTAATGCGATCTCTTACTTTATTTATTTTAATGCTAAACTGTAATTGCCTCCCCAACTTATTGATTTGTTCATCAGCATTGTGAGGCTGCTCTTGGCGCAACAAGGCTATTTTTTGTTGTAGTTCGTAGCTTGGCTTTTTATCCGCGCCGCTTAAAAATAAATCATGCAATGCTTCCTTTTTTAAGGACTGCTCTTTAGCTTTATGGAAAAGCTCCGTAAATACCGTTTGAACTTTAGCTGCAAAATCTACTTTTCTGCCCTTTGTTAAATCACGTGAAATGTTTTTAAAATAGCGTTGTTCTTGTTCTAATAAAAAGAGCTGAGTTTCTATCTCCTTAAGATCTTCAATAAATATAAGGTAACGGTTAAATTCTACATTATCTTTTTCAAATTGCTGTTCTAATGCTTCTTTTTTATCTAAAAGGCTTTGTGTGGCTTTTGTTTCATAAACATAATCCCCAATACTTTTAAACATAGCCGTTGCACCAACTAAGGCATTAACGGTACTTGGCGCATAATCTCCTTGCGTGAGCAAATTTACAAAAGCAAAGGTAGAGGTTGCCATGTGCATACCATAAAGGACAGACAATGAAAATTTCGTTGAAAAATCCA
>CAZHSJ010000351.1:0-1753 GCA_964535225.1 Uncultured Candidatus Berkiella sp.
CTTCTAATGATTCAAAAGCTACTCTCACATATCTTTTTGCGTTTTTTTCTTTGTGCTCTACTTAAACGACCGAGTGCTTCAAGCATAGCATCTCTTTCATCTCCATCAAATCCTTCAACACCTTCTCCACTATCTTCTTGTTCTTGTTCTCCACCGCTTTCTTCATTTCCAGATTCTTGTGATTGAGCACCCGGTAAATTTTCGGTAGTAGTTTTAATTGCATTAGCACTTTCATCAATTACGTCAAGTACTTTATCTGCTTTATCGCCATCATCTCCTTCTTTCTTTTTTATCATTTTCATAACACCCACAACAACAGGAGCAATAGCGGCTGTTATTGTAGCAGCAGAAGCTATCAATGCGGCACTTGCAGGTTCCATACCTAATCCATAATCTATATTAGCAAGTCCTGAAAATATATCATCTTGACCTGCAAATATTTCATCTTGACCATAAAGTACTAATCCAATTCCTTCTATTTCATTCTTAGCATTTTTTAATGCAATGGAAGGATTATTAATAACATTTTGGGCAACGGCAAAAAACTTATCAAGTGTTAAGTTTTCTAATGCTTTGGCATCTTTGGATGCTTTGGCAAGGTTAATTACACCTATTGCACCTAAACCATCTATATAGCCGCTAAAGTCTTCATTAACATAACCTAAGCCTGCTTTACGGCGTTTCTTTTTAGAACCGGCTAAAACTGCTTTGCGTAATTTGTCAGCTTTACCGCCTAACTTATCCCAAACATTTTCAAGTTTCTTTCTTCCTTTGGCAAGATTGGCTATTTTAGTAGGTCCGAACCCAAGTTTTTTATATTGTTCTGGTGTGGCATATAAAGGGAAAAGTTTGAAAGCCATATTAGCAAAATTCAAACGCATTAATCCAATAAATGCACCACGACCAACAATAAGTAATGGGTTGATACGATTTAACGCATGTAAAGGATTTTTGAGGGCTTTCTTTACTGCTTGTCCTATCTTTTTACCAAATGCTTTAACTTTATGCTTGAAATTTCTCCAACGTCTTTTACGTCTTTCACGACGTTCTTTCCTACGTTGGGCACGGCTCTTTTTACCGCTTAAATCACTTTCATCACCATATAAATCAATTTGACTAAGTCCATCAGCTATTTCGCCTAAACTTGTAACATTTTCTACCGCATCAATTTCACCACTTAATTCAATTTCACCAATACCTTGTATATAACGACGTCCGCCACGCATACGCAAACGTTTTTGGCGAATATCGCTAATTGCTTTTTCGAGTTTAGCTTTAATGGCATCTAATGCAGGTGTTGTCCCATTTTGCTTAATGAATACATTTAACGCATCAAGAGCCATCGATAACCCAGCAATAAAGCCTGCACAACGTTGGTGTCTTCTTGGAATATATAAGACCTTACGCTTATCTTTTGAAGGAACAGCAAACTCAGCGGCGGCTAAATAACCAATTTGTTCATCAGTTCCATTTAGTAAAGCACCTGTTTGTAGCAATGCCAAAGTAGCGGCATCCGTTTCACCTAAACAACGCTCAAGTATTTTCTTTGTACGGGGAGATGCCGGTAAAGCGGCACCAAGTCCATTAATAACGTCCTCTACTCCAGACATACTTGTTTTATTGCAACCACAATTGGGATTATTTACGCAACCTATATTATTTGTATTTGTCATTATTGGATAATCTTTTTTGGCTGAAGGCGATTCGTCTAATCCTTCTGGTTCTATGTTGAATAATTGAATAACTGGGTCGA
>CAZHSJ010000352.1:0-1728 GCA_964535225.1 Uncultured Candidatus Berkiella sp.
ATCTTATAATTATTACAGGCTACACAAATCCCTTTATTTCCAAACCCATGGCTAAAGCCCTTGGCTGGCAGGTAAGCGCAACGAATATAAATCACGAAGTTCAAGAAGGCCCTTTGGCCCTTAAAAAAGGAGGGCTTCCAGGTATGGTTGGGTTTTATACACTATCAAGAATGAATGAGGTTGAGCGTAAGCGGTATTTAATTAAAAGAGCAGTGCGACGCTCATCCAAAGCCATATTTGATTGCCTTGATATCTCACTTAGTGACAACCCATTAAGGGATTTAACTTTATTTGAACAAGATGAACTTGCGCAGTTAAAATTGATTGATCTCAGCTGGTGTCCACTAACGCAAAATGATTTTCATCAACTGTTTTGCAAAATAGACGAATTAAACATCCCCTCACTGAAAATAATTTTTTCAGGAAATGAACCTTGGCTTGATTACCTCGTGCCAACGTCATTAAAGGGAAGTTACGTTTTTTTAGAGCGAACCGATTATCTGCCATCGCATGTTAATCCTTTTACCCAATCTCAAGCAAGATTGCTTAAGCTCTTTAAAGAACCCCCGTATAGAAATTCAAAGCGGTTCACGCAAAAGCCAAAAAAAGAAAATGAAAGAGAGGTTGTTTGCAAAAAACTTGAAACACTCATTAATAGCCTAGATGAAGTAAAGGATAACCCCCCTTTTGATGTTACCGCACCGCTTACCATGACAACCTTAAAATTTTCAGGTACGTCTATCAAGAAAGCGACGATTTTCTCTGTTTTTGAACCTTCACCTCTTAAAATGTTCGATGAACATGGATGGATTTATGATCCGAATAAATCATGCATTCTTATTAAACTTCGAAACGGCGAAAGAAAACAGTTTAGAAGTAAAAAAACCAACGAGCTTTTAAACATAGAAAAAACAGCATTATCTTATGGGTATTTAGAAAGAGCATTATTGCAGCAATTAAATCAAGAATTCCCCTGGGAATCACGTTCTACACGTTTTATTTACGACAATACCCCGAGAATTTCTGAATTTTACCAAAAACATCATCAATACATACCCTTAAAAATAGTAGCGCAGGTTAACGCACAAGATAATTTGCAAACAAAAGCGAAAAAATATGGCGTATCGATTTTCTCATTTGGTTGCGGTGATGCGCAAGATTTAAGGAGCGTTAAAAACTTATTTGTTGAGCAAAGCTTTAAATGTAATAACGCGATAGGCATTGATGTTAATCCAGCTAATTTTCCTGTGGATAAAGATAAGGACCTTACCCTCATCCCTGGTAAGATGCAAAATATAAGCACGCACATTTCCTCGTATATAGATCAACCTGATTTAAAAATTGGATTATTTATAGGTTCTTTAGTCGATCAATGTTTACCTAAAGGCATATTGGAGGCAGTTGATATTTTACAACAAGCAAAATCGATGGATATGATATTCCTAAGTGGCGTGACAAGTGTTTTGCTACTGAAATGGATTGCTAAAGGAATGGGTTGGCATTTTTCTGCAGGAACGACAGATATCGATATGGACGAAAGCCCCGCCAAGATTAAAGAGGCTAAAAACACGTTTACTACCTATACCTTACGCGCCATGAATGATGAAGACAGAAAAAAATACCTGCAAAAAAGGGGAACAAAGAGAACAAAAGCAAATGCATTTCATTGTTTAGATTTATCCATGAGCGCAGATCCCCTCAGGGATCTCAATTTATTTTCAGATAATG
>CAZHSJ010000353.1:0-1698 GCA_964535225.1 Uncultured Candidatus Berkiella sp.
AGAGAAGCTCGTGCAGCATCTGAGCCGGTGTTTTTTGGTGATCCCGCTCAAGAAAGCGTACTCCTCGCGGCGGGCCTTGCTAAAGCAAGAATGTTAATTATTGCCTTTAGCCATCCTAGCCCTAAGCAAACTTTGAATATATTAAATAATGTAAGGCGCATCAATAAAGATATTCCTATACTCGTTCGCACGATTGATGACACTGAATTAGAAGCATTACAAATTGCTGGCGCGACAGAAGTAATCCCAGACAAATTAGAATCCAGTCTCATGTTAGCCTCTCATATGCTCATTTTATTGGGACACCCCCCTGCAAAGGCCCAACAACAAGTATGGGAAGTTAAAGCGAATCGCTATAAGTTTCTACGAGCCGTCTTTGATGGCGAGAAGATTGGACACCTTGAAAACAACCCAAAGGAAAAACTTTATTTACATGCGGTTGAATTAACAGAAGGCGCCTATGCCGTAGGCCGAACCCTAGAGGCGCTGATTGCTGAAAAAGTTCCCATCACCATGTCTTCCTTTGCAAGAAACGGATTTAAATGCAATGAACCTGCACCCTATACGGTATTCCAACCTGGAGATATCTTGATTTTGGAAGGAACCAAAGAAGAGATCTATCTTGTCGAGGAAAAGTTACTTCAAGGCTAATTTTCCTTCATCTGGTTGGCTATATTAGCGGTTACACAATACTATGCGCTAAGTTTTATATACAATAAAAAGGAAGTTATTGTGTCCCTAGCTGTAGTCTATTGCCGTGCAAATGTTGGGATCCATGCACCGCAAGTTACTGTCGAAACCCATTTATCTAATGCTATCCCTCAATTTAACATCGTTGGTCTACCGGAAACGGCTGTCAAAGAAAGCAAAGATCGCGTTCGAAGTGCACTTTTACAAAGCGGCTTTAACTTTCCTAAAAAGCGAATCACTGTTAATTTGGCACCCGCCGATTTGCCTAAGGAAGGCGGGCGTTTTGATTTGCCTATCGCAATCAGCATCCTATTAGCTTCAGATCAGCTCTTGTGCGATAACATTAACGATTATGAATTCGCTGGCGAACTTGCTTTAGGCGGCGAACTGCGACATATTAGAGGAATTTTACCTTATGCGTTGGCAACACAAAAAGCAAAGCGTGAATTGATTATCCCAAAAGAAAATCTTGAGGAAGCCGCTTGGGTTTCTCCCTTAAATATTTATGGGTTTAGCGATCTGCTAAGTGTCTGTGCTCATTTATCAAAAAGAGAAATTATTCTGCCTAATGCAATAGCACGAGGCAATTTCACAGAAAAAAGTTATACAGAATGCTTGTCTGATGTTTGTGGACAACAACATGCAAAGCGTGCACTGGAAATTGCTGCCGCAGGAGGACATAGTTTACTCATGATTGGCCCACCAGGTACCGGCAAAACGATGCTGGCAAGCCGGCTTAACACTATTTTACCTCCCATTACACAATGTGAAGCATTAGAGGTTGCGGCTATCTATTCCATCAGCCGTCAAGGATTTCATAAAGAATGTTTTTGGAAAAGACCTTTTCGCCGGCCGCATCATACCGCTTCTGCGGTTTCATTAGTAGGCGGAGGCAGGCAACCTCTGCCCGGAGAAATCTCATTGGCCCACAATGGCGTATTATTTTTAGATGAACTGCCAGAATTTTCAAGACATGTCCTTGAGGTGTTGCGTGAACCTTTAGAATCT
>CAZHSJ010000354.1:0-1695 GCA_964535225.1 Uncultured Candidatus Berkiella sp.
CTGGAACCATAAACACGATAGGCGTCTCGTTTGATGCAAACAATCGTGTTGATGGTTGTGAAAACTTAACCGCAGCCTGTATTTCCAATGCAAAATACTATGTTCTTGGTGGCGTAGGTATACTTCACCCCCTCTACCATCCTAGTGAATCAAGGGCAAATAAGGACTATGGAATGGTAGTTTTCCCAAGGGGCGCTATGAACTCGGTTGATCAGAAAATAGATGATCGCTGGGGTCTAGACGCACTCACACCCATCACTTTACCGCCTTTAGGGTACTTGGATGATTTGGTTAACAATAGTAGACCTGATAATAGAGCGTTAACTTTCACAGCGGTAGGTTATGGCACAGGGGAACGTTTTCCTATTCCGAAGGGATCGAATGCAATGACAGTGAATCTTTCAACATTCCCTATACGTTATATTGCCGACCATATGGCATTTCTCTCTTTAAGACCAGTCATGTTACATCAATCGATGAATTATGTTCAGGGGAATAATGGGGCTTGTGGCGGTGATTCAGGCGCCCCTCATTTTTATAGAGATCCTGTGTTGGGTTTATTAGCTGTGGCGGTGGGCAGTACCGGTGATAGTGTGTGTCGAGCATCAGATGATTCGGCTAGAAATGACATCAAGGAAGCCCTCGATTTTTATGCTTGTGCAAAGGTTCCAGGCGATGTGGACGATGTTAAAGCCTGTGTAGAAAACACTTTTCCTCAATAAAAAATGATAAGGCGGGTGCAATACCCGCCTGAACTTTCAAGGGCATCCAGCTAAGGTTGGGTTTCTGTTTTTCAACTTCAATCACATAAATGTTTAGGGTTAAGTTTAGTGATAATTCTGCAGATTATTGGCAATTTAAATAATAAAATTTCCAAGCATATATGAAAAAGGGAGATGCAAGCTCGATTTGTGCACCTGTGGTAACTTGTCTCGCACAAATTATCATCCAAAGAGCCTACATTACTGCAATTTCTGCTTCTTCGATGATGGATTATCAGATTGAGGAGCTGGCGGCAGACCCGGTGGACTAGTCTTTATCATCCAAGCAATCATATTAGCAATATCTTTTGGAATTCCATATATATTATTGTTTCCATGTTTAATGTGGCGCCAAGCTGTATAAAAAGCTGTCGCTTCAGTATTTCTCTCTCTTTCCAGACTTGCTTTCAGTTTTGGGTATATTTTTGCACGACAATTTATCAAGGCATTAATTTGCTGGTTCACAGTTTGATCTTTAACAAAATTGAGCCCCAATTCTCTTATTTCTGCTTTTCTTAATAAATCTACATTGAATAAACATCTAACCACAGCAAGATGACCTTTTTCAGCAGCTTTGTGCAGTGCTTCGATTTTAATTGGTTCGGTTGTTTTTCTATAAGCATCAATCGCAATCATCTGTTTCAAGTTTTCAAGCTGTAACAAAGCATGAATAGAGAACATAATGTTTTCGGTATTTTCGAACACGCAAATTACTGGGACATCCACTTTGGTTCAGCAACTTTAGTGGATGTCCTGTAATTTTTACTATGGTGGGTGTCCTTGGAGCTTTCAAAAATTATTATTTTATTGGGTGTCCCCAGAATTCCTTTCTCAAGTAAAACTCAAGGGGCACTTTAGTTCAACCCCCTATTCACATTTGGGGATAAACGGCGTGAGCCTACACACAAAAAAATATTTCATGACCTACGCTGAA
>CAZHSJ010000355.1:0-1684 GCA_964535225.1 Uncultured Candidatus Berkiella sp.
CTTTTTTTAAAAAACCATGGAAGTTGTTGGTAGCTATGATAGCAATCGTATTAGTTGGTGGAAAAGGGTCTCTCGTTAAAGCAGGCACTGGCCCCATCAATGCGGGTGTATATTTACTACGAAATGAGCTTTTGAACGATATCATTTCACAAAAAGAAGTGAGTCTTGAGTATGACTGTTTCTCTAGGTGGCTAACCCAACAAAAAAATGTTGAAGTTATCGATGAAGGCGCACCTTTTATTGATATCGGCACCCCCGAATCCTTAAAGCGTGCGCAGGAGATGATCCAAAAATATCAGGCGATGATTATGGGGTATAAAGAAATTTTAGTTGCATGACTAATAATTTACCCATTTAATTTACCCACGTTCCGCCTTGTCCCGGGTGCAGACCGCCGTAGCGCCACACAAATGCCATAAAAATATGATGAACAAGAGCGCGAAGTCGGGCGGAACCCGGGGTTATAAATTTCAGGACACAGAGAGTATATACCCGTTATTCTGCCAAAAAACTATCTACTCTCTTATATATAGAATGAAACCCATTTAACCTATAAAAGAGAGCTTATATGAGTACATCACTGATCGTATTATCAACCATTGGCGTCGCTGTCGTTCTTCTCGTGTTATACGGCATAGCGATTTATAACCAATTAATCAGCTTAAAAAATAGATTTGTGAATGCTTATGCCCAGATCGATGTGCAGTTACAAAGGCGTTATGATCTTATTCCCAATCTCGTCGAGACGGCAAAAAGCTATATGAAGTTCGAGCAAACCACCCTCACCATGGTTATTAATGCCCGAAATCAAGCTAAAGATGCTGCCACTGCCACAGCACTCAAGCCCGAAGATGCGCAAGCAATGCAAAAACTCATTGCCGCAGAAACTGGCCTCACAGCTGGCATGGGAAAATTTTTTGCACTTGCAGAAAATTACCCTGATTTAAAGGCCAATCAAACTATGCAGCAATTAATGGAAGAGCTTTCCTCCACGGAAAACAAAGTGAGCTTTGCAAGACAAGCTTTTAATGATGCCGTTATGTTTTACAACACTTATTGTGATCAATTCCCCAATGTAATATTTGCTAGAATGTTTGCATTCCAAAACGCAACCAGCTTTGTCGTTGAAAGTGAAGAAGCAAAGAAAGCGGTCAAAGTGCAATTCAATTAGTTACCTTGGGGTAAAATATGAATTTCTTCGAGAACCAAGAAAGGGCAAGGAAACGTACTGGTGTGCTTGTGTTCTATTTTATCCTCGCGATTATTCTCATTATTCTTGCTGTAGACGGGATCATCGTATCCGCCTTGATCATCGCCAATCAAAGCTCGCCTTTTATTACCTATAATGGCAGCCATGAAGCCACCATGGAAATGATTATCTATCTTTTTATTATGACGAGCATCATTGCATCACCCGTGATTATCATTGTGATAATACTGGGCACCGTATTTAAATTAATTGCTTTAAGTAATGGCGGGATCTCCGTGGCTGAAATGGTCAAAGCAAAACCTATTGATCCCAATACCAACGATTTTAAAGAAAAACGGTTCATTAATATTGTCGAAGAAATGTCAATTGCTTCAGGCATTGGGATCCCAAAACTCTATGTGATGGATGAAAGCGGTATCAACGCTTTTGTCGCGGGGATCAAACCGCAAGACACAGTAATGGTAGTTACCCAAG
>CAZHSJ010000356.1:0-1670 GCA_964535225.1 Uncultured Candidatus Berkiella sp.
CAAGAAATGTTACAACAACTTTATCCTGATAAGTTTAAACCAAAAAGTGACGTCACTCATTCTTTTACCATTGAAGGTAACAAGGTGAAATATAATGGTTCAGTGAGAAACCAAAGGAAAGTGTAGTTATTCACTTGTTTTTCTACTCAAGGAGTTGATATGCCTAAAATAATCTATGGCACCGCCTGGAAAAAGGAAAAAACAGCAGAGCTAGTTGTTAAAGCCATTAAGCATGGCTTTAGGGCAATAGATACGGCATGTCAACCCAAACATTATTTTGAACCTGGGGTGGGGCAGGCATTAAAGGAATTGTCTGCTGCTGGCATTTCAAGAGAGCAATTATTTTTACAAACTAAGTTTACACCGCTTAGTGGGCAAGATCCCAACAATGTGCCTTACGATCCCTCTGCCACGCTACATGAGCAGGTGATGCAGTCTTTTGCTACTTCTCAAAGCAATTTAGGGACAGACTATGTCGATTCCTTAGTACTGCACTCGCCACTGTCTACACATACCGCAACCATGGAAGCTTGGCGCGCGATGGAAACGCTCTATGAAAACACAAAGGTAAAACAACTTGGCATCAGTAACTGCTATGATTTGGCATTGATGCAGAAAATATATCAAGATGCAACGATAAAACCATCCGTGTTACAAAACAGATTTTACAAAGAAACGGGTTTTGACAAAGCCTTGCGCAAATGGTGTTTAGAAAATAACGTTGCTTATCAAAGTTTTTGGACATTAACAGCTAATCCTGGCTTGCTACAAAGTGCCACGATAGTGGGTATTGCCTCTTCGATTAACAAGACGCCAGCACAAGTTTTGTTTCGCTATTTAACCCAAGTTGGGGTAACCCCATTAACGGGAACCTGCTCTGATGGGCATATGAGAGAAGATTTAGCTATTTTTACTTTTGCGCTTTCAGAAGAAGATGTAAATAAAGTAAATGATCTATTGTAAGAGTGTTGCTATAGCCATACTGTCTTCCCCCGAGAAGGCCGCACTAAGAACAGATCCGCCTTTATCTTAAAGGTTACAATTTGGCTCTTGTTTTAGCGGTACAGGCTGCATAGGCCTCTTTCACAATAGAAACAGTTTGTTCGTTAACGCCTGTTCCCTGCAATTTTAGCATTTCTTCTTGATACATTTTTTTCAAGGTGTATCTATAAATCTCGCGAAATTGATCTTCTGATACACCTAAACGTAAATGCCGCAATATCATGTGAGCTTTATGTGTTGGTGAACTGTTTTGCAGTTCGTTTAAAAGCTGGTTTCTTGCTTGATCAATGAGAGGCTTATAGGTTGCTTCAATTTCTGGCGAAACAAAGGGTAACTTATCATTTTCAATTCTGTAAACAAATAGACGAATGAAATCAACATAAGCATCATGAATAACACCGTTTACCACGATGCTAGGGTAAAGATGCTTATTATCTTTTAAATAAGCAATTATTTGGGCGGGTAACGACTCATCTGGCGAATGAGAATAGACTGTTTTGTTAGTTATGGCTTGATCAAACTGTGGGGTGAATCGATGTGACGCTAATGTAGTATTTTGGGGATTAAATCTTCTTCCAACACCAGATTTAGACATAATTTCACCTTCATGACCAATTTATTTGCCAGTCGGAACGTTAAGTGAAAAGCTAAATATTGTCAACTCAGTA
>CAZHSJ010000357.1:0-1648 GCA_964535225.1 Uncultured Candidatus Berkiella sp.
ACCATTGCTTAAATTCTTCAGCAGAAACTTCAGGGGCAGGGTTTTTAGCGGGAGAGATTTCAGGAACGCCCATATAGATAATTTCATCTTTTATTTTGACTAACATGCGTTTAAAGGGGGGCTCTTTAGAAGGGCTTTCTTTAAAGTTTATTGCAATGTTAAGCTGGTCCAGATAAGCATAGATCTCATCTATTTCTCTTCGCATGCCGCTTAAAAACGCATTGATCCCCTCATGGCTTAATAATATTGAGCCCTTCAGTTTCAAGGATAAGCAAGTAGACTTTAAATTGGCTTGAAGTTCGCTCAAGTTTTCTAACTTAGTAAATTTATAACCTGAAATATTAATGTAAGTCATGATGGCACTTTGAATAAGTCAATGAATGAATTGGCCGCAAATGTACCACATTAATTACTAAATTCGTAGACAGTAAGTTAATAAACAAATATATGTTACGCAATAAGAGCCATTCATAAAAACAGATTTTTGTGGCATGCTGCTTCTTTGCACCCAAGGAAAGGAGAATTTATTATGATAAGGAAAATGCACTTGTTACCTTTAGCGCTCATCGCGTTATTGAGTGCAGGACCATCATTTTCTGCTGAAAAGTCAGTTGATATTTATATTTTAACTGACAATGTTGCCAAAAAAGGAATTGGGGAAAAAATAGGCACAATTGCATTACAAGAGACGGGTCAGGGTTTACAGCTTCAAACCCATCTCAAAGGCCTGCCGCCAGGTGAGCATGGTTTTCATGTGCATGAAAATCCAAGTTGTGAAGGAGTGATAGAAGGAACCCAGTGGGTCGAGGGCCAGGCAGCAGGGGGGCATCTGGATCCGCAGCATACGGGTAAACATGCAGGTCCTTCAGGACATGGACATTTAGGTGATCTTCCAGTTTTAGTCGTAGATAAAAATGGTGACAGCCAAATCACAATCGTTGCGCCTCATTTAAAATTAAGTGATGTAGTAGGACGTTCCTTTATTATTCATAAAGGGGGAGACAATTACACTGATCAACCTCCTATGGGCGGCGGTGGCCCCAGGATTGCTTGTGGTGTCATAAATTAACGATGGATAAAATGCTTTTAGCGCAATACGAAAGCAGTGCTCAAAAAGCACAACATTGGCTTCGCAATCAAGCCGATAAAATAGAAGACATCGAAATCGTTTTTAGACTCCCTTATTTATTGCTAAGCGGTGGGCATATAGAACATGCCCATCGTTTGCTGCAAAAAATTTATAAGAGCTTATCTTTAGAAGAAAATCCGGCTATCCAAGAGTTTCAAACAGAAATAGCATCTTGGATAGGAATCAGCGCTCACAAAATGAATCGATTCGATATTTCTTATATGTATATGAAATTTTTGCGTACTTTTTATGATCCTGATCATGGGGCTTTTGTGAGTTGTGCCCCCTACGGGCACGGTGAATCAGTGTTAGATCTCTATAGCGCTGCTTGCATTGGATGGATGTCCTTATTTTTTGGGGATACGACCAAAACGATGCGAGCGGGTAGTTTTTTACAAAGAGGATTTGCATTACAAAGTGATAAATTAAAAGCTTTTTATCTACGTTTAAGTGACAATGGACGATTAATCACGGCTTTTAATGCTAAGAAAGAATCTTATTATGTCATTGGAAAGCACC
>CAZHSJ010000358.1:0-1641 GCA_964535225.1 Uncultured Candidatus Berkiella sp.
CCGGTCAGGAAAAGAAAGTTCAAGATGTTTATTCAGTTTACCTTTTTTATCAGCATCGTGGATATAAAAATATCCATCAACTCCACCATCAGAACCTTTTTTCTCTGAATAAACACCGCCGACAGAAAATACTGCCCATTTTTCGAATTCCTTGCGAACATAATCACCTTTGGTTTCACGCGCCAATTTTTTTGCGCTTTCAATATCGCGGGGAATGCCAAAAACATTAGTGTCCCTTTTGAATTTTACTTTAGCTTTTTCTTCCTGCTCTTTTGTTGGATGCTCTATCCCTGCTAAATAAAAATGATCAATGAGCCGTTGTTGAATCAGGTCAACTGCAAGGTAAGTAATATCAACCCCGATCCATTTCATTCCTAAACGCTGTGCGACAGAAATAGTAGTTCCGCAGCCGCAATAAACATCCATTACTACGCCGCCTTTAGGGCAGCTTGCCTTGATAATACGTTCCAGTAACGCTTCTGGTTTTTGTGTTGGATAGCCGAGGCGCTCTTTGGCTGAGGGATTTAACGCTGGCAAATCAATCCACCAATCATTTGATAAAACTCCTTTATCTAGGTAATAACGATATTCTTTTCCGTTCTTAAAATTACGTTGATAAGGTTTTTTATTATCATCATACAACACTGGTTCATGCATAGTTGAAGTATCACGCGGCAAAGATACATTATCGTACATAAATAGATAGTTTTTACTTTTTGAGTACCAGAATATGGTGTCGTGCTTTCTAGGAAAATGCCTTTTTCCCCGCCCGCCGGTATCATAACACCAAACAATCTCATTTTTAAAATTTTCCTTACCAAACACCGCGTCCATTAAAATTTTCAGATAATGGCTGGCTGTTGGGTCGCAATGCAGGTAAATGCTACCTGTTTCTTTTAGTGTCCGGTGCATTTCCACCAAACGAATGCCCATATTAATTAAGTAAGCATATAGAGATTTATCGGAAGCATTAGGGGAGTAAAAAAGTATTTTCTTCAATCCTTCAAGTACCGTGTGGAGGTTATGGTATCTTTGTGCTTCTTTTTCATAAATAATTTTTTCCAGATCCTGTACGCCAACTAAAGACCAGGTATCACCAAAAGCTTTGGTTTGTGCGGTTGCCCCATCATAAATTATATTATAGTCACGCTTAGAATTAAATGGTGGATCAATATAAACTAAATCAACGCTATCATCATGAATATGCTTGCGAAGTATTTCCAGATTATCGCCGTAAAACAATTTGTTCATTTGCTGAAATTATCCGTTCAGTTCAATTATTTCATTATTTTTGTATAGATAGCCGCAGCCAAGGCGTTTTGCTTCGGTTTTGCAATTGCCATATTCGGTGAGTGCGTAGATGGTGGTGAAACCTTTGGCTCGCAATTCACTGGCGCTTACATCTGTAATTCCCACACTCACCAGAATCCGCTTAGCAACCTGCGTTTGCGGAAGTATGTCGAGCAGCGTTTCCACATATAATGTAAAGCCTGTGGCTTCAATATCATATTTGGAGTTTTCACCTTCTATTTTATAGCGTCCGCCGCGGCCAACCTCGCAGGCTATGCCATCAACGAATATGGAGAAGCTTATTCCGGAATGATAAGTCGCGCCACGATTTTCGGTGGCATCTATGGTTAT
>CAZHSJ010000359.1:0-1632 GCA_964535225.1 Uncultured Candidatus Berkiella sp.
ATAACCCTGTAAACCATGAATCAGATTTTAGTACTCAGATAATAGATTTTTAGTATTTAGATTTGCTTAAAATCAAAAATACCTTTTTTGTTCCATGATTGCATTTGATAATAGCTTATAGTGATAGCAGCAGTCTCAGTACTAAATACTAAAATTCTAAATACTAACATGATAGTAAACCTCAGCCAGCAGCATTCCCTTGTCAGCAATTGGGTAGCAGAACTCCGAGATGTAACTATTCAAACTGACCGGATGCGCTTCCGCCGAAACCTTGAACGGATCGGCGAAGTGGCCGCTTATGAGATCAGTAAAGTGCTTTCATATGAAGTAAAAGAAATACAGACGCCACTTGGGATGGCCGAACATAAGGTATTAAAAGAACAACCGGTATTGGCCACAATCCTCCGGGCAGGCTTGCCTCTGCACCAGGGTTTACTTACTTTTTTTGATAAAGCCGACAACGCATTTATTTCTGCTTACCGCAAACATCATAAAGACGGCAGTTTTGAAATTAGTCTTGACTATGTATCATGCCCCGATCTGGAAAACAGGGTTTTGATCATTTCTGATCCAATGCTTGCCACAGGTTCATCATTAGTAAAAACCATCCATTTCCTTAAAGAGGAAGGCAAACCCAGTTCGATTCATATTGTAGCGGCCATTGCCTGTACAGTAGGAATTGAATATGTGAAAAGAGAAGAGCCCTCTGTAACCATTGGGTGCGGGGATATTGATGATGAACTTACCGCAAAAGGATATATTGTTCCCGGACTGGGTGATGCGGGAGATCTGGCGTTTGGTAGCAAGGTGCAGATGTAAGACAGTCAGGAGGCGATAGTCTTTAGTCTTTAGTAAGACACAGAGCCTTTGAAAATCAGATTAATGACTCTCGGCTAAAGGCTAACGACTATCTCCCCGAAGCAGCAATAATTCTGCAAATCAGGTCTAAAAAAAGTTGTATTTTTCGGTTTCAATTCCGGTGTAAACCAGGATTGAAAGACGGAAAAATAAGGTAAAGGCAATTTAGACAGGATAAAATACGTTTTTAAAGTTTTATTAATAACCCGCCTTCTTATTAGCACCGTTTGACCCTGAACAATCTTTATAAGTTGTGATGAAAAAAAAATTTTCTTCCTTATTGGTTTGTGTGGCTTTGGTGAGTGTGTCAAAAGCCCAGGACCCTAATTTTTCCCAATTCTTTGCTTCACCACTTACACTAAACCCGGCGCTTACCGGCAAATTTGATGGGGTATTCCGTGTTGCTGGTAATTATCGTAATCAATGGCCCACAATCAACAATGCTTTTGTTACCAAAACAGTATCTGTGGATTTTGGTATATTAAATAACAAGCTTGCTGAAATAGACCAAATGGGTGTTGGTATTCTCGGTGTTACGGATAATGCGGGAGATGGTGTGTTAGTAACTAACTATGGCGGTCTTTCGCTTGCCTATCATAAAGGGCTGGATGAAAATGGCTATCACCAGATTGGGGCAGGATTTCAGGGCACATTTGCAAGCAAACGGTTGGATATAACGAAAGTAAAATTTCAGGACCAGCTGACACCTCTTGGTTTTACTGGCGTTACCAGTGAAATTTTTTCTAACAAGCAGATTAATGTGAACTATATAGA
>CAZHSJ010000360.1:0-1621 GCA_964535225.1 Uncultured Candidatus Berkiella sp.
ACCCTCTACGGTTATGCTATTTCACTACTTGGGGCTCAAAAGCCAAGCATGGCTAAACCCTATTTAGAGGAGCTTATTCAAAGCGCCCCTAATCAGCCCTTATTCCAATTGGCGTATGCGCAAATGGAAATGGCCTTGAATCAATCGGATAACGCCATTGCCAGATTAGCAAGTACTTTACAAAATCACCCCAATAACTACGCCATTACCTATACCTACTGCGAATGGTTAATCAAATATGGGCAAAGTGCAAAAGCCATTTCGTTGCTCAAAAGCCAGGTTGCGCGTAAAGGGGCTTATCCTGCGTTTTGGAACTTATTATCTAGTGCGTATGCTAAGTCGAATGCCCCTTTGCTGGCCCACTTTGCGCAAGCCCACTATTTAAAATCCCAAGGCGATCTGCCCGGCGCAGTTATTCAACTAAAAATGGCAAAGAAAATGGCTCGGCTTTCTAAACAAGAACAAAGCCAAATTGATGCAGAGTTAAAAGATCTGCAATCTAAGCTAGATACTAAGTAACCCCTCCATTAAATTTATTCACAAATTCTGTGGATAACTCTGTGAAAAGTTTTGTGGAGATCTCCAAGAGCCCTTTATTTTCGTACACTCACGCCCTATGCACAAATCTTGCCCACTTTATTTTTTTGTTAGTTTATCAATAGGTTCCTGCACAAAAAAATTAAATGATCAACCGCATTTTAGGGTGTTGTCAGGTTTTCTTACAGGCTGGTTGCTTAACTATTAAAGATGAATAAGCTGTGGATAACTCAAATAGCCACCTGCGTATCCCCGCTGTGAGGAACCTTTAAATACAAAGAGTATACAGTGGTCACATTTGAGCGTTGGGTTACGCTCAAAACCACGAGTGTGCAAATGGGAAGCGTAAACTACCTATTGTAGCGGGGATCACTCGTCCAACTCCCACCACCTTCAGCAGGTGGTGCTTCGGGTGTGGCTTCTTCTTGTGGCATGGGCATATCTTGTTCTTGGTGTTGTTCCTGCTCATGCGTGCCTGGGGGATAAGGCAAACCTGCGCCTTTAGGTTCTTGTCCTGGTAGGGGAAGTGGGCTTTCCTTTGTTTCGTGCTTAATCTCATCTTTGCCGGTTTCTGCTTGTTTGGTCATATAAGGGATCATGACAAGAATAATGCCTAATATTACTAAGGTAATAGGCGTGCCCAAGGGAACCAGTTTTGGGTTTTGGCGATGATTTCTGTACTGGGCGATGGACATCATGACAAAGACAAGCCCGATAATGTAACAGGCAATGTCCACGATTTTCATGACAATAGAGGTGGGGCCCATTAAGTTTTCTGCGGCATCCCCAAGAGAGCCTTGTGCAAAAAGATTAAAGGGCAGTATGCACAACAACAGCAGTAATAGCTTAATTCTGTGAGGAATGATTTTGTTCATGGCTGGCCCCAAGTATTTTCTCTTAATACTAGTTTACAACAGTTTTTAGGCCTAAAACATATTGACCTATCTCCTACTCTTGTTGAGTCACAATGCGCCGTTTTATCGAAAAAAGCGCCCGTTTATCCGCGCTTTAGAAAAAGCGCTTGAATTAGTAGGCAAAAAGGCTTACAGTGCGTCATAATGTAATAGCGCGCTAGTACGGCGCA
>CAZHSJ010000361.1:0-1617 GCA_964535225.1 Uncultured Candidatus Berkiella sp.
AATCCAAGAATGATGTTCATTCCGATTACCGAAAATTCTCCTTTTGAGCTATGAAATATCAATGCAAAAAGCATTATTGTAAATATTCCGATAGCTGCATAAACTGTAAGTTTAGGTTTTATGCGTAAAATAGAAGGAAGTATTAAACCGATTGCACCTAGCAACTCGCTAATACCAATAAACCTTACTAAGCCAGTTGGCACTTGTGTAACCCAAGGTAACGAAGTTGCCAACTGTTCTATTGGTTGTGTTGATTTCATTACTCCGGCCATAAGAAACATTGCTGATAAAAGTACTTGTGCTACCCACAAGCTAATGTTCAACACTTTTGAATTTTGATTTTCCATAATTTTAATTGATTAATTTATACTTGTACAAAAGTAACTACATTTGCTTTAAAAAAGCAACTTGTATACTTTTATATAGTGATAATAAAAATGAAGGATATGAGCAAAGTAAAAGATTTGAATAACTTAAAAGAATGTCCGACTAGTTATGTTTTAGCTATAAACGATACGATCAATGTTATTACAGGCAAATGGAAAATTCCAATTTTAGCTTCATTGTATTTCGGGAAAAAGCGATATAGCGAAATGGAAAAAGAAATTCCAAAAATAAATCCCCGAATGTTATCAAAGGAATTACGTGATTTGGAAGCAAATGGTCTTGTAACACGAAAGGTGTACGATACTGTTCCTGTTACTATAGAATATGAGCTAACACATTCGGGTAAAACATTTCAAAAAGTAATTGATGTTACGTTGGAATGGGGTTTGGAACACCGCAAAAATGTTATTGGTAAGAAGTAGTGAAATTCATTTTGCATGTGTCTGCCTGTCGGTTAGGGTCGTTTAGCATTACCGCCAACGTTTAGGCATACACGCAGGGCGTAGCCTTGACGTGTGTGCCTTGTTGGGTGATTTTATTTTATTTTTTCGGTTGTCACGATTCCCAATTTTAGATTAACGCAAAATTTCAAATTGTTAAAGAAATCTAAACCAATAACACCATCAAAATCGGTTAGATAGTGATATGCAAAAAAATCGTAAGCGCACACAAGGAAGTCCGTTTTAGTGGTACCGAGTGCCGTAAGGGACTTTACGTTGAAAATATAGGCATCAATAATGCCGCTTGCTGTTTCTATTTTTTCGGTTCGTAGGGCATCATTCAATCCATACCCCGACATAAATAGAGGAGGGAAGGTCTACAGTAGTATGGCTCGCCCCTGTGTCTAACGCAAGAGCGATAGGCTATCTTCGGTTTTACGACTAAACTCTTGCTTTCTCATAATAGCCACTTGCGGTTTTTTAGGGATTTCTCCCGTGTAAATACAAGTAATACTATCATAGCCCGATTTTACATCTTTTGCCCTATAACCTATCTCGCGTTTGTCTTTGCTTGCCAATAGTACGACACCACTTACCAATTTACTTACAATAGATCCCAATATACTAGGGTCTGTAAGTTCAGGATTCCCCACCAACACCCACTGATCTGGATATTGCGCTTTTATTTCGGCGATGGTTTATACTTCTGGTGGTATAAATGTTGGTTTTTGTAGGCAAAGTTACGCCAAATTTTGCAATATTTCGCAAAATTTGGCGTGGAATTTTTGGT
>CAZHSJ010000362.1:0-1614 GCA_964535225.1 Uncultured Candidatus Berkiella sp.
CTGGGTTTTTTAAATCAAATTCTATTTTTCTTGATACCGCTTTGCCATGATTATCTATCATGCCAAAATCAATACAAAATTTATCTAATTTGTCATTGCTGTCTCTTTTAAAATAAGAGGACACGGCATGTTGAACAGAGGTTTCTGGTGGCCACTGATAGACTTGAGATTGTTCTAAAGGCTGGTTTAAGTGCTCAAACATTTCTTTCAGATCATTGGGATTAATTAATTTAACACGTTTATCTACTTCAAGAACAAAACTAATATCGGTATTGGTTAAATCATGAGGTACCTTCAGCAAGGGAGGCTGCGCTGTGCCTTGCGGGCTTGGCGTAGGCTTATACCCCCCAACAACTGGCGCAGCGGAATTTGCCGCGAAAGCTGCCGCATTGGGATAGGGCTGTTCAGGCTTGGGTGCATTGGGATAGGGCTGTTCTTTCCTAGGTTGCATGTCTTGCGGCACACTTGGAAAATCCGCTGCGGTGACGTTAGAAGGTGGCGGCCTTGTGGGGCGCGGTGGTTCTTGATTGGTTTTTGCTGCATTCTTTATAACTTGTTCTAATTCTTTAATAGATTTAAGCGCAAATTGTTTTTCTTTACCCGTTGAAGAGACATAATTAAAAACAAATCGACTATTTTTCGCATCATAAGCCACATTTTTTATCGCTTGAATTTTTCCCTTTTTATCGTCTTTTAGGCCGAAGATAACATCAAGGGCCTTTGGCGGTAACCCTTGTAGGGCCGCTTTCGCTTGATTGGCAAGCACTGCAAGCCGATGTTGATAATTTTGCACCGTCGTTTTCATGTCTTTAGGCGCAACGATAAGTGTTTGCTTGCCATCTGACAGTTGGTAATTTCCCTTGTTATAAGCAACATTAACCTCTGTTCCCAAGGCAGCAGAATTTGTTAAAAACCCTAGCATTTCGCGATTGGTTTTAAGATGGGTTTGTAGTTGCTTTGCAAAAACGTGGTGCTTTTCTTCTTCGGGGTTTTTGGCCGAAATAATCTGTTGTTCCTCTTTCGGTAGGCGGCTTTGATATTTTTTTAAAAACCTGGTTAATTCTTTATGATCATCATTACTTAATTCAATAAACTTTTTTGATTTTTTGTCCACCAAGTAAATCTGGCCAGATTTAACTTCTATTTTTACATCATTGGGTTTAACTATGAATTTGCGGGTATTGATCTCTTGTTGTATTTTATCAAAACTGGAAAGTACTTGATATAACTGCTGCTGGTTTAGCATGTTTAGGATCAACGCATTCTTTTGTGCATCAGATTTTATGCCCATGTTATTTTCCTTGCCCCACGCAAAAAAATGATGTTTAATCATCATTGCCATAATTCATTATATAGATCTTCTTTGTAGTAAAAGAAGGCTGATTGGCAATAGGTCATAGGGAATAATAAGTGAGCATCAACGCGTTGGGACAGACAAGAAGGTGGGCAATGCGCCCACCTATTAGGCTAGCGCAAAAG
This sequence comes from Uncultured Candidatus Berkiella sp., assembly GCA_964535225.1. Taxonomy (GTDB): domain Bacteria; phylum Pseudomonadota; class Gammaproteobacteria; order Berkiellales; family Berkiellaceae; genus Berkiella. The sequence continues at coordinate 1,480 of CAZHSJ010000362.1, forward strand.
AGGTTTTTAATTTCTTGGCAATCGTATCATGAGGCAAAATAACATATTGGGGTAAACCATTTTCAAAAGGAGGATAGGCTTCGCCGCTGATCAGTGGTAACAGATATTTTCTGCACGCTTGCGTAATACCATAAC
>CAZHSJ010000363.1:0-1602 GCA_964535225.1 Uncultured Candidatus Berkiella sp.
TGGGGTAATATGTTGCCGACTTGAAGTGGGAAACTAAAACTGGGAACGCCGGCGCCGCCCTGATCAACAGGCGCTCTAATAACTTGTTCCAAGAATTGTTGTGTCGGCGTAATTCCTTGCGCGTTAAAGAACGAATAGACAACATTCGCATTCCCAGCATGTTGATAGGCGACATCAATTATCGAAGGCAGATCACAGATAAACAGCGGGAAGGAATAATTGGCATTAATCCCCCACGCGAAGAGTTTGCTGCTGGATGCGCCCGGTTGTATATTCATGTTACGAAGTGCATTAGCAGATTCAAAGCCAAAACCAAACTGTTTCCAGTGTCCATCAAAATGAATCGCAATTGCAGCGGCTCTGCTCATCATAAACACTTGATTAGCAATAAATGGCGCTTCAGGAGGATTACTAAGCACATAATTCGCATAATTTGGTATCCCCATGAGATAATCAGCGTCACGAATATCATGTATGTAGCTTAGATTCATATTAAAGTCATAATCTTTGCATTCTTTAAGGTAACCTATTTTTGCGCTGTAATTATGTTCCGACTGCTGGTTAATCACTTCCGTAAAACTAAAGTCAGCGTTAATCGTGGAATACAGCAGGGGCATCGTGGCTTGGGCCATAGACCAACTGGCGGAGCCATAAACCCCATTTTCAAATACACCCCCTATTGTTAAGGCGCCCGTACGGCTTTGGGTCAGCAGCTGGGTAAGCGATTGGGTAATGGGATAAGGTTTATAATCACCAAATGAATTTAAATATTGCTTACCCAAGCGTAAATAAAAAGGAGTTACGTCTGGATTTGCGATGGTGATAATAGCCTCATCTACTTTCAACGCTGCAGCGGATAGATAAGCGGTGCTGATATCTAATTGACCATGATTAAAAGTTCTTTCTTCTGAAGAGGCTCCGAGGTAAGCTAAAGAAAGGTTAGCGCCGAGCCAATCATTGGGTTTAGCATCCACAAAAAGAGAGGCATTCTTTACATTACCGTAAAGTCCTGTGCTTTTCGCGGCAAACAGCGGGCGAGTGCCAACCCCCCAGAGAGAACCTTTTCCTCCCAGCCAGACTACCCCTCCCCCTTCTCGATTGGTATAGCGCAGATCGGTGTTGATCAAAGAACTAAAAGAAAGCATGTTTTTAAGACACAGTTTATTTTGTGCGGTAGATAACGGGCTATTTTGATTCACAATGCTGTAAAAGGGCGTAAGTTTTAACTCTTGCGGACATAATCTTTCTTTGCACAAGACTTTCGGTGCTTCTACGTCTGTATGCGCAAACACAGCGGGTGCAAAAGAACAACCCAAGGTGAGTGACAGCAGAACATTTTTCATATGACAATTATTTTTACTGTGGTTTCTTTTGTTGCTCATGCGTATTTTCCCGATGCAAAAATGTAAAATTTTTGGACAAACGAAATCGTTCGTGAACTAAAGTAAGCGTAGGATTAGATTTACAGGCCTGCAAATATTGAGGGGAATTTTAGATTTTACTAATTTATTGACTAGAATTTTTAAGGTGAGTTTTCTTGTTGACTACGAAATTTTTTTGTTTCTGCGTAGGGGCACACCTTGTGTGTGCCCTGATATCAGG
>CAZHSJ010000364.1:0-1580 GCA_964535225.1 Uncultured Candidatus Berkiella sp.
ACGCGGCCTTCGTTTCGCGTTCTTCTTGCTTTAACGCCTTGCCTTAACCAGGCTTCTTCTTCTGATAGCTTTTTATCGAATAAAGCATTATGACGCTCTTCTTCCATTAGAGATTGCTGCTTGCGCTCTAAATAATTATCATAATCCGGTGGATAGGAAGTTAATTTTCCTCTGTCTAATTCGATAATTCTCGTGGCCAATTTACGCAACAGCGCTCTATCGTGGGTAATAAAAATAATGGTTTTAGGATAATTTAAGAGCATATTTTCTAACCATTTAATCGCTTCGATATCTAAATGGTTCGTCGGCTCATCCAGTAATAAAATATCCGGCTCTTGCACCAAAGCTTGGGCCAAGGCTACCCTTCTTCGCCAGCCGCCAGAAAGCGATGACATTAATGCATCTTGTGGCAGTTGTAAGGCCGTAATCACTTTTTCAATACGTTGTTGTACATGCCAACCTTCGAGTTGATCAATACGCTGCTGCACTTCATGAAGCTGATTAAACCATGCATCGTTATGATCACTCGTCTGATGGGTGAGATGATGATAGCGCACTAAAAGATCGCTGAGTTCTTTTAGGCCTTGTGCAATGGTTTCAAAGACGGTCACATCTTCAATCAATGGCAATTCTTGCGCTAAGCGTGATACCCGAAGATAGCTGGGCCTGATGATTTCGCCCGCTTCAGGCACTACTTGCTCACACAACATTTTCATCAAGGTAGATTTGCCAGTACCATTTCGCCCTATCAGGGCAATTCGCTCCTGAGGTTGAATTTCTAGATTCACATAATCCAATAAGGGAAATTCCCCAACGGAATAGTATACATTTTTTAAGGTTAACAGTGACATGGGTTTCTTTAAGGCTTCATACTGAAATTAAACACAATCATATCATATCGATATTAAACTTGGGAGTATATGCACTTACTATTTTGGCTCTGATTTGAACTAACACTCCCCCTTCTAGTCTAACTTGCAAGAGGGGGAATTATGTTAGAAATGGCAGCAAATTGGGCGCCTTATGTACTGGGTAGTGCAATCTTTTTAAACAAAAAAGTAGCTAAAAAGCAAGTCAAGAAGATTGCGGGCGTTGTTTATTATCAACTTCAGGGTGAAAGCAAACCCGCACCCGTCTCCTCTACCAATCCGCGTGTCGCAGACATGCAAAATCTAGGGTGTGCAAAATCAAATAAGGGTCAAGAAGTCTCTTGGGGAAAATATCTTGCTATGGAAGGTACCAAAGAAGTCATGAAAGCGGCAGGAAGTGCTATAGGCGGCTTACCCGGAAAATTGATACTAGGCAAAGTGATAGGGATCCCCGTGTTGTTAAAAGTGACTGCAGAGAAAGAATACACTGCCCAAACTGCCGCCATTGATGCTGCAGCCGTTGCTGCAGGCGTTGGTATTGGCTTACTGGCCAGTTTTGTTGCAGCCCCTATTGGTGTCCCTTTTGTGAGTGGCCTGATTGTTCCCCATTTTGCCGGCGGCTATGTCAGCACAATGGTGAAAGATAGATTATCTAAAGCACTTAAAAAACCTGATCCCGAATTTCCCCTGGTACCACAAAGCTATTACCAG
>CAZHSJ010000365.1:0-1570 GCA_964535225.1 Uncultured Candidatus Berkiella sp.
GCAACTTGGGGTTCTTCTCTACCGCCGATTCTTTAGTGGCCAACAACTTGGTACTGGCAGTATATCGCCATATTACCAATCCTGAATGCCGCCAATATTTGTTGCGCCAAGCCTTTGAAGAAGCTCTCCATACGCATGCTTATCAGTATGTGATTGAAAGCTTAGGCATGGATGAATCACGTATTTTTAATATGTATCGTGAACTTCCATCTGTTGCCAAAAAAGCAGCCTGGGCACTACCCTTTACAGAAAGTTTGGCTGATCCTAACTTCCATACAGGAACTTTTGAAGCCAATCAACGCTTACTCAGAGATCTGATTGCATTCTACGTGGTCTTTGAAGGCATTTTCTTTTATGTTGGCTTTACCCAGGTCCTTTCCTTGGGCAGACGTAACAAAATGGTGGGCACAGCTGAACAATTCCAATACATTTTACGTGATGAAAGCATGCACCTTAATTTTGGTATTGATGTTATTAACCAAATTAAAATCGAAAATCCTGATCTGTGGACAAGCGCTTTCCAAAAGGAAATGATTGCCCTGATCCGTGAAGGGGTCGATTTAGAAGCGCAATATGCGATTGATACCATGCCACGCGGTATTTTAGGCTTAAATGCCCAAATGTTCCGTGAATATTTAGAATATGTGGCTAATCGTCGCTGCGCACAAATTGGCCTTGCTGAACAGTACCCTGGCGTTGCTAATCCGTTCCCTTGGATGAGTGAAATGATTGACTTGAAGAAAGAAAAGAATTTCTTTGAAACCCGGGTAACAGAATACCAAACCGGCGGCACCTTAAGTTGGGAAGACTAACAGAGTAAAAGCCAGCTTATGCTGGCTTTTTTTTAAGAATGAAAAAAACACTCTCCCTTATCATTGGTTTTATGTTTATCTTAGCAATCGCTATCGTTGGCTATTACCATTTTAAATCCCAAGAAATTTTCGAGCCTATTGATCCTTTATATGATGCCAATATTCAAATAGGCCAAGTGATTGATCTGATTGTGGTCAATAAGGCACGTCATGAAATGACGGTGTTTTATCAAGAAAAACCCTTAAAACGTTATAAAATTGCCTTAGGGTTTTCACCCATCGGCCATAAAACTGAGCAAGGTGATGGCAAAACACCGGAAGGCGTTTACACCATTATTGATAAAAATCCTAATAGCATGTTTCATCTTTCCTTAAAGATCTCTTATCCCTCAAAGGAAGATCTGCTCAAGGCTAATCAAAATGGGGTATCAGCAGGGGGTGACATTATGATCCATGGCTTGTCCGAGCCATTTCGTTTTTTGGGTAAAAAACACACTGTTAGAGATTGGACCTTAGGTTGCATTGCGCTTTCTAACGAAGAAATCGAAGAGCTTTACGCGCATGTGGCCATAGGAACAAAGATCATCATTAACCCGTAAAACTTAGTTAACTTTCTTTGTATTTGTTCATTAGCTTACTTTTTAAATTATTCATGATACAATCCCGCCAATCTTTTTCTCATGGTAATTGTTGTTATGCTTACAAGCATTTTGAACTTTAACATAAAAAACCTTGATACTATTTGAAATTTCATAGAA
>CAZHSJ010000366.1:0-1538 GCA_964535225.1 Uncultured Candidatus Berkiella sp.
GAGGCCGCGAACAAATTCTGAAAGTGCATTTACGTAAAGTGCCATTGTCAGATAACGTGGAAGCAAATACTATTGCACGCGGTACGCCAGGATTTTCGGGTGCCGATTTAGCGAATCTCGTCAATGAAGCTGCCCTTTCTTCAGCGCGTCATAACAAACGCTTAGTCGATATGGAAGAAATGGAACATGCTAAAGATAAAATCATGATGGGTGTTGAGCGCCATAGTTTAGTGATGAATCCGCAAGAACGTAAATTAACGGCTTATCATGAAGCAGGCCATGCCATCGTCGGCTTAACAGTTGAAGATCATGATCCTGTTTATAAAGTGAGTATTATTCCGCGAGCAGGTGCATTGGGTGTTACCATGTTCCTACCTGAACAAGATCGTTATAGCTATTCTAAAAAACGCCTGGAAAGCCAAATTTCGAGTTTATTTGGTGGACGATTAGCAGAAGAATTAATTTTTGGCGTAGAAAGTGTCACCACCGGTGCATCAAATGATATTAAACGCGCAACGGAAATTGCTCGTAATATGGTTACTAAGTGGGGATTATCTGAACGCTTAGGGCCCTTAACGTATAGTGAAGATGAAGGCGAAGTCTTTTTAGGCCACAGCGTGGGTACGCGTAAAGAAATATCTGCGACCACTGCGAATGTGATTGATGAAGAAATCCGTAAAATTATTGATAAAAACTATGAAAGGGCAAGAGTTATATTGACTGAAAAAGCAGATATCTTGCATAAAATGGCCGCTGCTTTGTTAAAGTACGAAACCATTGATGCCAAGCAATTAGAAGATCTGATGGCTGGAAGAACGCCACGGGAACCAGAAAGTTGGACCACGCCAGGATCTTCCTCTGAACCGCCCAGTTCTCCTCAAACTCCCAAAGAGAATGATGTAAAAACAGAAGACAAATTAAAACGCAATATCGATGATAGTGATACTGCGAAATCCCACTAGTAGGACGGGTCTCAGTGCCGGCCCTCAATAGGGCGCGGGTACTGAGACCGGCCCCTACATCCTGTAGGAAATAAAAAATGACAAAAATCATGGGCATTTTAAATGTTACCCCAGATTCTATTTATGATGGCGGGCGATATAACACGCTAGACAAAGCTGTGACACATGCGCTTCAAATGGTAAAAGAAGGCGCAGATATTATTGATATAGGTGGTGAATCTACCCGCCCTGGTGCAAAGCCTGTCTCGATAGCCGAGGAATGTGATCGGGTCCTTCCTGTTATTGAAGCGCTCAAAAAAGAAATAACGATCCCTCTATCAGTTGATACCAGACATCCAGAAGTAATGAGAGCAGCTTTGGCGGTTGGCGTTGATATCATTAATGATATAACTGCCTTAGAAAATACTGAGTCACTTGCCTTGGTTGCGTCGCATCAAGTACCAGTTTGTATCATGCATATGCAGGGTACGCCAGAAACGATGCAAAATAATCCAAATTATGGCAATGTTGTGGAAGAGATTTATCAATATTTAGCCAATCGTCTTGAAGTCTGTATTCAGGCAGGTATTTTGCGAA
>CAZHSJ010000367.1:0-1534 GCA_964535225.1 Uncultured Candidatus Berkiella sp.
ATCGATATCTTATGGCAAAAGCCCTTGGCAACGTCATAGCAAGTTAGCGCTTGGCAACGCTTTGGTAAATAAACAAGAGTTGCTCAATGGCTTGCTTGGCACTTTCTAATCCCGAAAGATAAGCCGCTTGTAAATTAGCGGGGGAGCGATGTGTATGCTCACCGGCAAACACTAACCGGCCTATGGGCTTGGCAATAGCAGAATTGTCGTCTAATGTACTTCCCTGTGGATGGTATGAATAAGATCCAAGCGAGAAAGGATCTTTGTCCCAATGGGTTACCCATGATTTTTTAAGTGGCCTAAACGTCGTAGGATAAATATCTTTAAACAAATTCACGCAGTGGTTTACAAGATATTTATCTTCAGGTAATTCTTTATTGGGGCTTGAATAAATAGAGGCAACTAAGAGCGGTGTTTTATTGTTAGTGAAATGTTGTAAATTAACAATATCTAACCAAGCTTCCAAGGTTGAATCGTATAACACAACAAAATGAGAATAATCATCCCAAAAAACATCTTCAAATTGTAAAATCACTTTGTTATGCGTTGCACATTGTAAAGCATTAATGGCTTTGGTTTTTGCACTTGGTAAGGGGGGATCAAAAATCACGCTTCCCTGTTGTAAAACCCCAAGGGGGAGTGTACAGATGGCCGCATCAGCACGATGCACTCCCCCTGTTTTACTGTGCACAATGATTTCATCTGCGGTATGTTCAATTTTTAGCACTTGGTGTGACAAAAAGGTATGAAGCAACCCCGTTTCTTTTGCTTGCGCATGCAGACCTTGGGTAATTTTATAATAACCGTTTATGACTAAAAAATTGCTTTCGCTTTCTTTTTTGGTTAAACCTAGTTTGTAGGAAAAAAGCTTTTCTTTTTTTAATTCCTTAATGCTAATCATTTTGGCAAGTGTTGATAAATTGCCAGAGGAGATCGCTTTTTGTTTTAATATTTGCTTATCGATATATTCCAATTCACTTACCGTAAATCTGTCTTTATCATCGGATTGGCGTGTTTGGTTTAAGGTTTTAAAGTGTTCTTGATATTGTTCTACTAAATCATTGAGTGCTGTTTTGTCTATCTCATTCCCTTGCATGTCAAAAAGGGCCCAATTGCTTCTCACATAAGGTTTCACCTCAAGACGATATTGTTCAGACAGCGCATAAAGGGGGTTGTTTTTCACGCCATGAACAAATTGAGCACCCATTTCAATAAACGAGCCATCTTCTAATTGCAGGCTATGGATTCTGCCACCGATACGGTCTCGCGCCTCAATTAAAACCACATTTAATCCGTGGCGGGTTAATTCCTTTGCTGCTGTTAGGCCAGATAATCCTGCGCCAATAATGAGCACGGTGGGCTTGTCTTTACCTGGGTGCGCTTTAATGGCAGGGTGTTGTTTATTTTTTAAGTGCAGATAAAAATTGTTAAGGTCTTTAACTGTATTGTTTGAGATAACTGGAATTTCTGACACCATATTCGCTATCCTTTTTATCTCAACTTGTTGAGCTTGCTTTAAGATGAAGTCTAGTCT
>CAZHSJ010000368.1:0-1521 GCA_964535225.1 Uncultured Candidatus Berkiella sp.
TACTTAATTCAGGCAGGTATTGAAATAGTATCTGTACTTTATTGATAAAACTATGCGAGATCTCACTTGAAGGTAGTGCAAAAAAATCTTTAAATGATATGGAAGCAATCACAATTGCGATGGCGCTCGTGAAGCCAACGATCACAGAAGGGGGAATATAATGAATAAGTTTACCAAATTTAAAAATACTAAATACCACTAAAAAGATCCCAGCAAGCAGTTGGCACCAAATTAAGCCGTGTAGTCCCATTTGGGTAACAATGGGAATAAGGATAACCACAAAGGCCGCAGTAGGCCCGCTAATTTGAAAAGCACTGCCCCCAAAATAACTTGCGATAAAGCCTGCGACAATTGCCGTTATAATGCCATGTTGTGGGGGGAGCCCTATGGCAATAGCTAACGCCATGGAAAGTGGCAAGGCAATAAGCGAAACCACAAAGGCAGCACTTAGATCGGCATTAAAATCTTTTAATTGATAACCATGAAACAAAGCATGGCGCAACGCTTTACCCATAGGCAACAGACGCATGAATTTATTATTCATTTAAATATCTTAATTTTAAAGTAAACTAATCCCCTCAGATAAATTTATTTTAGGACTTATTGTTTGCTACTGCAATCTATTGTGGAACTACTAAAATTCGCTGAGATCTGCTGAATTAGTTACCCTCGGTTAATTTAAATGACAAAAAAAGCAATACCGTGTAACTTCACTATTCAAGATATAGAGTCTTATGAATGGCTACAAACTTACTCACCAGACTGTAGTCAGCTTAATAAGAAACAAGGTGATACAAATGAACCAGCTCAGTGAAAAAGAAATATATCAAGTCAGCGGTGGCAAACCGATTAGCTTTTTTAGCTCCTATTTATTAGGTCAGAAAGGCTATGGCTCTGTTGCTTCAATCTCGGCGAGTACGGCCTTGAGCTTGTTGTGCTTGGCGCCTGGTATCAATATGGTATCTGCTAAAACGTTTTTAGATTTAGCTGTTGTTTCTTTTATACAGAGCGTTGGGGGCTATATTTTATCTACGCTTGTGGATTTTGCCCCTCAAAATAATAATTAGAAGTTACCCCAGGATCTCTGGGGTAGCGCTATTTTATATGTGAGCTCGATTTTTTCTTCTTTGCGTCAGCCCCTTTAATCCGATCGCTTTCTAAGCCATCGTTTGCCGAGGCCCTTCTTTGCTCGCTCTCGGTCTTTGTGTTAGTAGAGGTTCGTGCACTAACGCTTTTAGCGCTTGATGAAAGTAAAAGAACATTGGAGGAAGAGGATGAGACTGCTGATGATTTAGCAGTTAGAGTAGGTAATTTGTCACTTACTGAGCGTGCATCTTGCGTTAAATCTAAAAGTCGAAGTACTTTTTGCTTAGCCACTTGCAGTTCTCTCAGTTTATTTTCATCGACAGAAGCTCTTGTTGTAGCAGGTGCGGATTTGCTTTGTTCGGCTTGTTTTTTAAAAAAACTAGGAAAAGAGGGAATTTTTTTCATACTGCCTTCTTTTTCTGATGAGGGAGAGGG